>JAFEBQ010000034.1:200-36038 GCA_018242585.1 Planctomycetota bacterium | reverse complement strand
TTATTAAGACTGACAGAGGACTAGCTAGTTGTTCAGACCGGCGACCGATCCATCGGCCACGGCTTGCGGTGCGTTGACAGTCGTAGTGCTGGCGGCTGTGGTGTTGACGGGGGGCGATTGCAGCGCCGCCCCGACGTTCGACGTGTTGACAGCCTTGATGTCCCACTGGTAGCGCTGCATCTCCAGTGCCAACAGCGCGATGCTGGCGATGATTGCCAGAAACGACAATCCCAGCAGCACGGTGTAGACATCGAACCGCTTCAACAGCGGCGTGCCTTGGTTACTGGAGTCGGGTATAGACACGATCGTCCTTCTGAATCTTGGCTTTCTGATAGGTCGGCAACACGCGACCGACGGCCCGGTCGGGCTGCGTCTCGATCACTTCAATCCGGCCGACATACTTGGCGCCGCGGGCCACGTCCAACTGGTTGCCACGCGACAGCCCCATGTCGGAACCGAGCGAAATCTCGACCAAGTCTCGATTCGAGGCCAACACCACGCCGTCGATCGAGGGCGGCTGGCCGTCAACCGGCGAGTCGGGGTTCATGCCAGCGCGATCCAACAGAATCCGGCTTTTAGCCGCTTGCTCGGCCAACCGGGTGCTCAAGGCTTCGAGCCGGCGCTTTTCAAACTCTTGTTGATTCGCTTTGTCTTGCTCCTCAACGAACTTCTTCAGGTTCTCGTCCCGCTCGGCCTGGGCCGTGGCAACGTCTCCACGCAGCGAGGCCACCTGATCGAGCTTGGTCTTCACATCGTCCAGCTTGCCGGTGACTTCGGTTGTCAGCGAAGCGTTCTTGGTGTTCAACTCGGTGTTGCTGGCCAACAGGGTCTCGCGCTCCTTGGTCAACTGGTCACGTTCGCTTTCCAGCTTGGCCAGCGACTGGCGCCGGGCCGCCTCCAACTCGTTGGCCTTGTTGTTCAGCGCGGTCAACTGCAGTTGCAGATCCTGGTTGCGCTTCTGCTCGGCGTCGAGCCGCGCCTTGTAGCCAGTGTCCTTCTTGTTGATCAACTCAGCCCAGTTCCGGTGCGTCGAGTAGACCGTACACGAGAAGGCCATGAAGGCGATGCTCATCAAGAAAATCAGGATGACGAGAATCTTGCCGACGAGATTCATAGGTGCGACCTTGCGAAAGCAATGCGAACGGCCGACGAAGGAGCCACCAGGCACACAGAGCCGAACCTTGCGAGGTGGCCGTGTCGAAGCGACTCAAACTTGTTCTATGACTAGAGATACACCGAATAGACAGCCTAGATAGTATAGCTTCGTTAAAGATTAAGAGTCAACAATGAATGGCCAAAATCGGCGAGTTGGGTCATTTAGAGAAACCAGCCGATGTGACGCCACAAGTCGTTAAGACGCAGAGGCATCGGCCCGCACGTAAGCGCAGCGAAAATAGCGACTTACGCCGCCGCGCCAGCGAAGCGCCGCTTGACGCCAGCAGCGACCAGAATGCCCACGCACCCCAGCAAGCAGCACCCGGCAAACCAGTCGCCAGTCCGGTAATAGAGGCTGCTCCGGTTGTCGAGTTCCACATCGGCCACGATCCAGCCGACGTCGTGCCGCGGGCCCTGACGGACAATCTCGCCGTCGCCGTCGATCCAAACCGAGAACCCGGTGTTGGCCGCGGCCAGGAACGGCTTGCGCAGCTCGACCGCGCGAAACACGCCGCAGATCATGTGCAAGTCCAGCTCGTGCGAACCCCAGAACCAGCCATCGTTCGTCAGGTTCACGATCACTTCCGGCTCGCGACCGGCGGCCGGGCCGAGGGCGACCTGCTGGCGCGCCAGGTTGCGGACCACGTGCGGCAGCACCGTCTCGTAACAGATGTTGATCGAGATGCCGACCGACTGAGGCGTGTCGCTGCCGCGGGCAAAGCGCAGGGGCACGACCGACGGCTGCGTGCCATGCTCGATGCCCCGCCCCATCGGCGAGAGGTGCTCGATCCAGGGGAACACGTCGACCAGCGGGATGTATTCGCCGAACAAGACCGGGTGGGTCTTGTCATAGCGGGCCGCGAGCTGTCCTTCGCGCTCGACCAGCAGGGCCGAGTTGTAGCGGCGGATGGTTCGATCGCCGAAGCTCACCGTGTCGATGCCCAGCAACAGCGTGCTGTTGAACATTTGGGCCAGTTGCCCCAGGCCGCCCCGTTGGCCGACGGCCATCCCTTGCAAGGCTTCGAGGGTCGGACCTTCGCCCGGCTCGAGCTGGGCGTTGGGCGCGATCTCATACAACGGATAGCGGAACATCGTCTCGGGCCAGACGATCATGTCGGTGCTGGGTCGCTCGGTGTACGCCTGGCGCGTCAGCGCCATGTAATGGTCGTAGACCCGCTGCTCTTCCCCTTCGCTGAACTTCAACTCGGTGTCGATGTTCCCTTGGATCAGCGTGATCGTCGGGCCGGGGCGCGTCGAAGCCTGGCGCAGGCGCACCTCGCCATAGACGAGCACGGCCGCAAGCAACATCGTGGCCGGAACCAGCGGTCGCCAGTTCCAGCGCGACGAACCCGCCAGCGGCAACAATGACGCCAGCGCGCCGCCCATCGCGAACATCACGAACACCACGCCGTACTCGCCGGCCAGGTCAACGCATTGCAGCAGGTGCAGCCAGCGGTACTGCGTGTGGGCGATGCTGGCCATGTCGAAGCCACTGAGGATGTGCGCCTGGGCCAGGTTCAACCCGGTCCAGACGACCGGCGCGGCCACGACCAACGGCCAACGCAATCGATGGACCGCCAACCGCGCAATCGCCACAAAGGCGGGCAGGTACGCGGCCAGATACAAACACAACGGCACCCAGCCAAACGACGCCGAGAAGTGGGCCAGGCAGAGCCAATACAACATCGGCAACCAAAACGCACAGCCGGCCAGCCAGAGATACCAGTAGCCCCGACGACTCGTGAACCGCGGATAGCGGGCCAGCACACACAAGGGCGCCGGTGCCAGCCAGCCCAGCGGCCAAAGATTCGCCGGCGGCAAGGCCAGCCCCCACAACAGGGCAGTGGCCAGCCCCAGCAACGCCGTCGCTCGCGGCGACAAGGCAAGCCCGGCGGCGGCCGGTTCGCCGGCGGGGCGGGGCGCGCGGCGATCGCTCGGGCGAGCCGAGTTCGTCGCGGGTACGGTGACGGTCGGACTGAGGGCCGAGGGCATGGACTCGCTACGCCAAGCATGTTGAAAACGTGTCGCGGGCCGCGCGTTTCACTGGTGAAACGGAACCGGCAAAACGGGACCGACGCGCGTGTTAGCCTACGACGCTCGCAACGCTTTGCCCAGACGAGTTTGCGGCGACTCAACGCCCCGCGACCGGGCGTACAGAGCACGAACCGGTCGCTCATCGGGGGCTTACGCGGCAGGTTTTGCAACCGGCCCAGGCCCGCGCCGACGAATAATCAGGGCTAGCACGATTTGCGGTAGCCGCTCGGCCATTGGGTGTGGATAATCCGCCAGTAGGCGCGTGTGCGAGCGACGGCTGCTGTCATCGGGCGGCAACCCTTGGCCGATGCGTCGCCTCAGCTTTCGCAAACCATTCCGTCAGGCGCTAGCCCTCAATTTTCCGCGAGACCGTCGATGCTCGATTACAAGCCTTCGTTCAATAACGTGCCGCCGGGGACCAAGCTGCCGGGCGTGGTGAATGCGATCGTCGAGATTCCCAAGGGCCGGCGCAGCAAGTTCGAAGTCGACAAAGCGACCGGGCTGATGCGGCTGGATCGCTATCTATACTCGTCGAGCCACTATCCCGGCGACTACGGTTTCATTCCCCAGACGCTGGCCGAGGACGGCGACGCGCTCGACATCCTGGTGATGGTCAACGAGCCGACGTTCAGCGGCTGCTTGATCGAAGCCCGGGTCGTGGGCCTGTTCCGAATGCGCGACCGCGGGGCGAACGACTACAAAGTTCTCGGCGTGCCGCACTTTGATCCGCTGTTCGCCGAGTACCAGAAGCTGGAGGACGTCGAAGGACACTTCCTGCGCGAAGTCGAGCACTTCTTCGGAACTTACAAGCAGTTGGAAGGGGTTCACATCGAGACCCAAGGCTGGGACGACGTCAGCGCCGCCACGGAAGAGGTGGGAAAAGCCGTAGCGCGGTTCCGCGAAAGCCAGGCCAAAGTCGCCCGCGGCCCCGACCGCCGCGCCGGCACGCCGTGAGGAAAACCCAGACTAGCCACGGAGGCACTGAGACACGGAGGTCAACACGGAGACGGCCGAGGGGGAGGGACTTGCTGGTAAGTTCCAATGACCAAATCTCAATGACCAAGGAAGAGCAGACGAATCGCTGAGGAGCCATGACCTTATTGGTCATTGGGATTTGGACATTGGTCCTTCATTGCCCGGGCTCCGTGCTTCCCTCAGTGACTCCGTGTCTCCGTGGCAAATCAGAGCCCGGACAAGAAAGAAAATGCGCGAGGCGGGAGTTGAACCCGCATGGTATTGCTACCGCCAGCCCCTCAAGCTGGTGCGTCTGCCAATTTCGCCACTCGCGCGCTATTGGGGGGCCAGGATCGAATATACCCGCAACCGGGTCTTCAGTTCAACGACCCGACCTTACCCGAATTGGCCTGCCGATGAGCTGAAGCCAAAGAACAGCCATTCGACCAACTTCACGCACAACCAAAGCATGAAGATCACGCCAAGAAAAGCCGGAATGATGCCAATCACACCAAGCGCGAGCATTTCCTTGAGGAACTGCCGTTGGCTTTTGAACATGGCGACACTGCCAGCAGAAGGAAAGATGAATTCGACCACGACGGCACGACGGACACGACGTTAATTCAGGATGCCTGACGTCGTGATCGTCGTGCCGTCGTGGTCGAATCTAGTCTTTCCGCGATAGCGAGCTAACCTTAGCTGCTTTGCTTCGCACCGGAGGGCGCGGGGTTGGGGATGTTCGCGACCGCCAACTTGGTCACGCCGGGGACCGCCACCGGGGCGACTTCGAGCGGACCCCATTCGTACTTGGCCGGGGTCAGGTCCTCGGTCGAGTAGAGCGCCTGGTCCCAACTGACGAACTGGCCGGTGTAAGTGGCCATGCGACCCATGATGGCCAGCATGCTGCTCAGCGACATGTACCGCCCGTCGTTGCGCGGCTGGGACGAGCGAATACCGGCGAACAATTCGTTGTGCTCGACCTGGTACATGTTCGGCTTGGGACCACGGAACCGCCACGAGACTTTTCCTTCGATCGAATCCTTGGGCAGCAGCGTGGCGGTCCCTTCGCTTCCCATGATCGTGTCCGACACATCGTTGGCACAACCGGGCTGTTGCCGACAGTACGCGAACAACTGGACGCCGTTGGCGTACTCGTAGCGCACGGCGTGGTGGTCGAAGATGTTGCCGTACTCGGGACCGGTGCGGACCTGGCGACCGCCGATGCCAATGCAACGAACCGGCGGCTCGTCGTGCATGACCCAGGCGGCTTTGTCCAAGCTGTGAACGTGCTGTTCGTTGTTATGGTCGCCGGACAGCCACGTGAAGTAGAGCCAGTTGCGCATCTGCCATTCCATGTCGCTCCACTCGGGCTTGCGCGGATGCATCCACAGGCTGCCTGTGTCGTAGCTGACCTGCATGGCGACGACGCGGCCGATGTCACCGTTGTGGATTCGTTCGATCGCTTCGCGTTTGGCGGCGTCATAGCGCCAGCAAAGGCCCGACACGACCGACAGATTCTTCCGCTTGGCTTCTTCACAGGCGGCCAGCACGCGGCGCACGCCCGGCGCGTCGACCGCGACCGGCTTCTCGGCAAAGATGTGCTTGCCGGCTTTGACGGCGGCTTCGATCTGCACCGGCCGGAAGTGGGGCGGCGTACACAACAGCACCACGTCGACCCCGCTGTCGATGACTTTCTGGTAAGCGTCAAAGCCGACGAAGCAATGCTCGTCGTCGACTTTCACTTTCTCGGGGTGCGCGTCGCGCAAGTTCTTGAGACTCGACTGGAGCTTGTCGGCGAAGGCGTCACCCATCGCCGTCAGTTGCACGTTCAGGTCGGCCTGCAGGGCCTGGCTGGCGGCGCCGGTGCCGCGGCCGCCGCAACCGACCAGGCCGACCTTCAGCGTGTCGCTACCGGCGGCGTGAACCGCACGCGGTACGGCCAGTGTGCCGATGGCCGCGCCGGCGGCAAGCAGTTGCCCTGACGTTTGCAGGAACGCACGTCGCGAAGGAAGACGGCCGGACTGGTTCGTGGGGGACGACATACGAAGCTCCTCAAATGGCGGCGGGCGATTCGTTTGGCAGGCAAGTCTTTGATTGTAATGCTCGCCAAGGGGCGAAGCCAGCTTTTGGGAAATGACGAAAGACCGTGGATTTACCACGGAGACGCAGAGGGCACAGAGGAAGACACGGAGGAGTCAGAATAGAAGGGAAAAGAACTTGAGAGAGTCGTGAGGGGAATTGGGTGTTTCCGTTTAGCCGCAGGGCCATAGGCCCGCGCGCCTTGCCCTCGATTCATCTCATCACGCATCACTCCGCATTCATCATTTCCTTCTCTGTGTCCTCTGTGCCTCCGTGGTGAATCCTCCCCGTCGTGCCGTTGTGTCGTCGTGGTTGGTATTTCTTCCGAGAGAAAGCTAGCCGCGGAGACCGACGGCCTGCATCAGCTTGTCGGTCTCGCGATATGCCTCGGCAACCCACTCGACGATCTTGTCAGGTTGCGGTGCGTATTCGAGTTCGATGGAAATCGCGCCGTTGATGTCGAGTGCTTTGATCTCGCGAAGGTAGGGCTCGAACGGCACCACGCCGCGCCCCGGGGGCAGGTCGCCGTGCATGCGGCCATCGCAGTCGGACAAGTGGACATGCCCGGCGCGGCCGCGCAGCTTGCGCAATTCTTCCGGTGCGCACTTTGACAGGACCAGATGCGAGACGTCGATGTTGGCTTTCACACTCGGCACGGCCACGTCGTCGAGGAACTGCTTCATCCGGTCGATGTTGTTCAATAGCGAGTTGTGGAACGGTTCGAGTTCGAGCACGATCTCCAGTCCTAGTTCGCTCGCCCGATGGCCCAGGCGCTGTAACGCCCCGACACCCCATTGCCATTGCTCAGTCGCCGGAATGACTTCCCGATTCCAGACGTACTCACCCAGGACGAGCAACAGGTTCTTCGCTTCGTACTCGTAGGCCAGATCCAAGTAAGCCGCCACGCGCTGCTCGTGAAACCGTCGCACCGCGCCGAACGGATCGATCAGGCCCAAGGCGACGCACGGCAGCGAGACGATCGGCAGCTCGAGCCGGCGACACTCGCGGGCGATCAACCGCCGCTCGCGGACGTCGAGCTCCAGTGGGTCGACAAAGATGTCGATGCAATCGAAGCCGAGTTCTTTCGTCTTGCGCAGGCCGAACTCGACGGGCTGGCCGGTCTGAACCCAGGCCGAGTTGATGAGACCGAGTTGCATGGGGAAAGAGGGGCTAGGGACGAGGGGCTAGAGTCTAGCGGGAGCACTCGGCAGTATACCGAGTGGCGCGCGGCTTGCGATTGTGCCCAAGGAATTTGAACCGCAAAGACGCAAAGATCGCAAAGGAAAGACAAGCAGAATGGAATCGCAGGGGACGCTGAGCAACGCAGAGAAAAGAGCTTAAAACAACAACTCTGCGATCCTCTGCGTTCTCTGCGTTTAACTTCCCCGGATTTTCTTTGCGCCCTTTGCGTCTTTGCGGTTCAAATCCTTTGCTGAATCGCTGCGCAAGAAAAAACCCAGGGGGTGGGATCTCCGGGCTTGTATAGTTGCTTGATTGTTCGAGCGTCGCGGCCGATTAATAGTCGGCGGTGCTCCATTGGCGCGAGGCGGCGATCAGAAAGTACGCCGTCGCCACGACCGAGGTCGCGACCGAAGCCGCGATCGAGAAGAACCCGACTTGCGACAGGGCCGCCGGATCGAACGGCTGGTGATAGAACTGGGCCGCGTCGAGCGCATTGAACAGGACCATGCTCAAGTCAGCCGGCTTGGGCATCAGCCAATAGCTGGCATCGGCCAGCCAGGTGAGCTGTCGCGTCACCGACGACTCGGGGGCCACGTGGGCGGCCAGCGCGACCATGTGCCGGCCGTAGTTGATCCCCCAGCAGAGCATCCAAAAGGCGATCGAGCCAAACACACAGACGACCGTGCTGCGCAGACAGACCGCCAACAGCAGCGAGAAGCTGAAGAAGATCGCGAAGTGCAGCAGCAACACCGGCACGCAGAGCCAGTAGCCAGCGTCCCAGATGCCAGTCCGCAGCCCCAAGGCCACCCAAGTGCCGCCGACGAACACGGTCGACTGAACCGTGACGAACGTCAGCACGCCGACATATTTACCAATGAGCAGCCACCAGCGCGGCGCTGGCTTGGCCAACAAGACCGCTACGTGTCGACGATCGAGAAACGCCGGCAAGAAGCCCGCGGTCCACACCAGCGTGAGCAGCAAGCCCAGCGTGTCGGCCACGCCCGCGGCCAACAGCAACTGGAATGCGTGAACGGCATGCCGCGCGTCGCGGGCCAGCGGAACGGTCAAGGCGCCGAAGCCCAACTTGAACTGGCCGGCCACGATCGCCACTCCCTCGCCTTGAACCTTCTTCTCGTTGGCGTCAACATCGTGACGGGGCAGGAACTCGGGCGTGTCCCCTCCCTGTTTCAAGCTGACGTTGCCGTCAATCGAAGCGCTGGCGCAAACCAGAATGCAGAGCACGCTGACGGCCAGCACAATCCAGAACAGGCCCGTGGCCCGCGACTGGCGAAACGTGTCGCGAATCATCCAGCCCAGGGTCGAGGTGAAGTAGGTGCTGTTCACGCGCAGGCTCCTTCATAGAGGGGCGCCAAGACTTCTTCGAGCGGACGATCGCTCGTCGCCGAAGCGGTCGGCAAGCTGGCCAGATCGCCGCTGTAAACAATTTGACCATCGCGAAGCACGGCCACGTGGTCGCAACATCGCTCGACGTCAGCCAGACTGTGCGAGACCAGCAAGACGCTCAGCCCGCGACGCTTTCGCTCGTTGATCACATCGTGGAACATGCGGCGGGCGGTCAGGTCGAGCCCTTCGGCCGGTTCGTCGAGGACGAGCAATTCGGGGTCGTTCAACAACGCCTGGGCCAGGGCCAAGCGCTGGAGCATCCCTTTGCTGAAGTTGCCGATCGGCTCGTTGGCACGATCGTCGAGGCCGACGCGTTCGAGCAGTTCGGGCACGCGCACCTGGCGTTCCAGCGTGGTCAGCTTGCCGAGCGCGCCGTAAAAATCGAGCAACGACAGCGCCGACCAGTAGGCCGAGAAGGCCTGGCTTTCGTGGACATAGCCGACTGCGGCCAGCGTGCGCCGGCAGGCGACCGAATGGCCCAAGCGCTCGGCCACGCCCGAGGTGGCGCGAGTGAGCGAGAGCAGAATCTTGACCAGGGTTGTCTTGCCAGCACGGTTGGGACCGACCAGTCCAAATACGCTGCCGGCCGGGACTTCCACGCTGACGCTGCCGAGGGCGGCGATCTGTCGGCGCGGCCAGAGGCCCTGGCGATAGACTTTCAAAACGTCGACAAACCGGGCAACCGGCGCGGCCTTCATGGCAGGACTCGAAATGCGAGGGGGGATTCGTAACAGGCGGGAGCGGACTGCGGGCAGGTAAAAGCAAGCGACGCACGTGCCCCAAAGCGACACGTGCGCCGCGTTGGTTGCGGTTTATTGGATTAGGGTCACCTGGATACCGTCGGCCATGATCTTCTGGAACGCGGTCTGCAGATTCGACACGACGGTGCTTTGCGTACCGTAAATGATCTTGTAACTCGGCATGCCATCGGTGACGTTGCCGATGGTTTGCATCTGGTTCAAGAACGAGGTCGCAGCGCTGGCCGTGCTGCTGCTGGGCGAGAAGACTGGGCCGAAGCCGATGCAGTGGATCTTGACCAGCTTGTTGCCGTTGGAATAACCCGGTGGGCTGGCGGTATCGGCCGCGACGAGCTGCTTGCACATCGACGTGATCTGGGTCGTCACCGACGACGATAGGTCGCTGTAGCCCCAGACGTTGTAGGGGAAATCGCTCGAGCCGGGGCTAGCGCTATTGTAGCGCACCTGATAGTACGAGTTGTACGCGCCACTGTTGACCAGGTTGGCCTGAGCACTCGTGTTTGGCGCGCCGTCGGTCTCGAAGATGATCAGCTTCTGGGCTCCTTTACGACCGTTGCCGCCGGCGTCACCCTTGGCATACGTCGAGTTATAGGTCTGTAGACCGGTGTTGCCGCTGAACTGGTTATAGGCCAGCATCAACGGATAGACGTAACACGTCCCGCCCCAGGCGCGCGGCACTTCGTTATTGGCGGCGTCGTAGGGCGAGACGGTGGTCGTCGAGCCCAGCACCGTCGCCGGCGGATACCAGAGCGAGTCGAGCATGTTCTGGTAGCTGCGCCCCAGCGGCACGCGGACACGGTTGAACCGCGAATTGGCGTCGCTGCTGCTGGTTTGCGGCGTGCTGAAAAAAATCAGCGAGACGCTGTCATTGGGATGATTCGTCTGAATGTCCGTCAAGGCGGCGCGGATGCCCAGCTTGCAGGCGTACATCGGCGACTCGTGGCACGTGCCCGGCCACCAGAAGAACCGCCCGTCGTCGGTCGTATAGCCCAGGTTGAAGTTCCCTAGAAAGTCGACCATCGACTCCGGCCCGAACCAGAACTTGGTGATCGGTCGCTTGGGGTTGTCGGCGTAGTGCATGTAGGGCTTGGGCGACCCCGAAAGTGAGCTCTTGGCGGTGATCTTGACCGTGCCCCAGGTGAAGTCCGGGCCAAAACCCGTCAACCCGGTGCTGCCGTTACTGATCACCTGGTAATTCTGTCCGCCGTTGTCGACCACGCCCAAGCAATAGTCGATATAGTCCTTCCAAAACCGTTGGTTTAGGTCGGTCGGATAAGTGCCGTTCAAAGTGATCGACGAGGGAATCGAGCTGTAATACTGCATCCGACCCGAGCAGAGCGAGTTGGGAAACACGCTGGGCCCGATGTTCTTGATGAAGTTCAAGATCGCCGTGTAATTGATCGCGTAGGTGCTGTTGCCCGGCGTCCTCCAATTACCCGAGCTATCCCAGAGCTTCGAGTTATCGTCCATGCCGGTGGCGCTGCTGGGGTAGGTGAAATAGACCTTGCGCCAATCGTTGATCGGATTCGGCGGCCAGAGAAAGAACGTCTTGCCCCAATAGGCCGGCCCTTGCGTATAGCCCGCGGCCAACAGATTGCCGCCGGCGTTGGTATAGCCCAACGTCTCGAACAACAGGTTATAGGTGCTGTTGCCGGGATTGTTGATATTCAGCAATTGGCCAACGGTCTGGGCATAGCTCGCCCCGCCGTTGTAATTTGATTTCAATGGCGCATCGCCGGCTGGGGTGGTGGCATAAGACGACGGCGCCGCGGTCCAGGCGACCGTGCCGTTGGTGTCTTGATAGAAATCGGTGACGATCGGCGGCCGACCGTCGCTGGTCGTTGCCGTGGTGTTCGCCGCGTCATACGGCGTGGTGAACGAGGTCGCAACCATCCGGCTGCTTTGACCGCTGTAATGGCCGAAATCCGGCACCACGGTGTCGGGGCTGTTCGTCGAATAATTCGTGCCGTCCCACATTCCGCCGCTCAGGCTGGCAAACCGCATCGAGCCCGAGAAGTCGAGAATGATCGCCACGTCGCGCGGGCGGTGGACCGCCGTGGCGGTGGCCTGAATGTTCGGCGCCGAGAAGTTGAAAATCTTGGCAAACGCCAACTGGGCGCTGACCGGCACGCTGACCGTGGCTTGCACCAAGCTGTAGTTTTCGGTCGAAGGACCAGGGAACTGCCCTTCGAATTGCTGGGTTGACGTGTTGTAGGTGTAGCGGCCGATGTTGACCGAGACTTGCGACGTGCTGACCGTGGCGCCGAGCACCGAATTCAGGTTGGCCACCGCCTGGGCAGTGGGCAGCACCGCCGAGTAGTTGTTGCTGGTAGTCGAGACGCCATTTAGCGCGCGAGCGCCGGCCATCGCCGCCGCGTCGGCGGCGTCGGCCACCTGGGTCCGCGCGGCCAGCAACATTCCCAAGTCGATCGCCAGCGCCACGCAAGCGATCAAGGGAATCAACGCCACCGCCACCAGCACCAACACCGCTCCGGCTCGCGACTTCCTGGGCAGTTTTCGTTTGCTCATGGTGTTACTCTCGCTAATTGCCGGGCGCGTCTCGTGGGTCCGACGAAACGCGCCATCAGCTCCCTTCAATGTCCATCACGCATTGCGCGGTCACCGGCAACGTCGATGGCAAACCGATCAAGGACATCACGGCAACCTGGTAGTTGCCGGTAATCTTCACGCAAACCGACTGTCCGGCCGTGGCGCTGGTCCACGTCCCCACGTTGTTCCCCAGTGAGTCCGAGGCATAGACCTGAATCGACTGGCTCGACAGCGTCTGGCCGGCCAAAAACGAGGTGATCTTGTTCGTCACGTCGGTGGTCGTGTTGCCATAGGTCGTTCCGGCGATGGTCACCGACGAAATATGCGTAATCGCGTAACGGCAACCCTCGCGGGCAGCGTTGTTGAACATGTGCAGGGTCATCAAGTACCGGCCATATTCCATGATCCCCAGCAGGAACATCAGCACCATCGACAACACAATCGCCGACTCGACCAACGTGCCGCCGCGACGACGGCCGGCCTGGCCGCGCTGGCGTCGGGGGCTGACTTCCAAGTTGGTCGGGGCGTGGAGCATGTGCGTCGGAATACTAGTAAGGCAGCGTCGTGCTGACGGTCAGTTTCGAGTCGTTCGCCGAGTACCACTTGGTCGATACCGTCAACGAGGTCATGCCGGTGATGCTCGACGTCAGCGCCCAGCGCAGGCTGTTGAACGCCGAGCCTGACGGAATGGTGACGGCGACCTGGTACTGATCGAGCGGCGAAGCGTCGCTCGGATCGGTCCAGGTGTTGGAGCTCAGGTTGGTCAGGGTCACGGTGCTGCCGGTCACCGCGGCCGAGGGAAGCCCCGCCGCGGTCATGTAGTTCTGGACTTGGGCCTGCACCATCGAGACCGTGACGGGAATGTTGTTCGTCGTGCCGCCGGCGGCCACCCGGGCCCCTTCGCGCACGGCATTGGTCAAAATCTGGTTCACTTCGACCATCCGGCCCACTTCCCACACGCCGAGCATCAACATTACCAGAAACGGCATCACGAACGCCGCCTCGACGGCGGCCAAGCCACGCCGCGCGCCCGCGCGGCGACGCGCCGGGCGTCGGCTGAGCTGAGAACCGCGAATCACTGGATCGACAGCAGGCATGTACCGCAAGCCTCGCGGGACGTTCGTTCGTGAGATCGAGGACAAGTGGCGTACCAAGTAAACCGTCCATCGGAACCCTAGGTCACAACCGGCCCGGCGTCAAAAGAAGCCCAGCGCCGTCGACCGACAGGGGCGTTACGACCGATACCGACCGCGCCGGGTGTGCCGGCTGGGGCCGCTAGCGCCGTTGAATCGGGGCCCGCGCGGCCGTATCATGCCAGTCGATTCACTAAGAGCGCTCGTGGCGCAACCGGATAGCGCATCGGTCTTCGGAACCGAGGGTTGGGGGTTCGAATCCCTCCGAGCGCGCTCTTACCCCCCCGCCGATGGCCCAGCCGGGCCGTTTCAAACCATTGCCCCGTCAAAACTTGGCGACGTGCCGCCATTCGCCCCCCCGGCCCCTCCTGGGGCGACCATTACGGCTTGTCGTCTTCAGGCCCGGATAGCGTACAATCTTCTATCAGGCCGCTGGCCCGCCGGGGGGCTACCTGCGCAGGCCCTTGGGAACTGGCCCGATGGACTCCCTTTTGTTTTGTCGCTGGTGAGTTGAACTATGACCCGTTCCGCACTTTCCAAGCTGGTCGCTGTCGTGGCAATCCTGGGTTGCGTTGACGGCCTGGTCGGCAGCCGGCTGGCGGCCTGCCCGTTCTGCAGCGCGCAATCGCAAACCCTCAGCGAAGAGATCAAAGGCGCCGCCGCCGTCGTCATCGCTCGCTATGTCGGTTCGACCCCTGCCGCGGCGGCCGAACCGGCCAAGCCCGCTGCGGCCCCTCAGGAAAACCTGACTGACAAGCGCTCGCAGTTTGAAATCGTCAAAGTCCTGCTCGGCGAAAAGCTGCTCGCTGGCAAGAAGACGGTCGAGACGTTGTTCTTTGCCGAGCGCGAACCAGGGGCGACGTTTCTGCTGATTGGCCAGGATCCAGCCGACCTGGTTTGGAACACGCCGGTGCCGTTGACGCCGCGCGGCGTGGAATATGTCTCGCGCTTGCCAAAACTCCCCGAAGGTGGCGCCGACCGGTTGGCGTTCTTCCAAGATTACCTGGAAGACAACGAGGCCCTGTTGTCGAGTGATGCGTTCGACGAATTCGCCCGGGCACCCTATGCCGACGTGCAAGGGCTCAAGGACCGGATGAACCGCAAGAAGTTGCTGACCTGGATTGAGAATCCCGAGACCTCGACCAGCCGCCGCCGGCTCTACCTGACGATGCTGGGCGTGTGCGGCCAGCCGGAAGATGTCTCGACGCTCGAGCGAATGATACGCAGCGACGATCGCAACTACCGCAAATCGCTCGACGCGATGGCTGCTTGCTACATCACCCTGCACGGGGCCGAGGGATTGCCCCTGATCGACGAGTTGTTCCTGGCTAATGCCAAAGCCGAATACACCGACACTTACTCGGCGATCATGGCGCTCAGGTTTTTGGGTCAAGAGACGACCGTCGTGCCCCGGCAGCGGTTGTCGCAGTCGATGCGGTTGATCCTGGCCAGGCCGCAACTGGCCGATCTGGTGATTGCCGATCTGGCCCGCTGGGAAGATTGGACGGTCATCGACGACGTAGCCAAGTTGTTCAAGGACGCCAACGACTCGAACTCCTGGGTCCGTGTGCCGGTGATCAACTACTTGCAGAAGTGCCCGTTGCCCGAGGCCAAGGCCAAGATCGAAGAGCTGGCTAAGATCGATCCCGACGCGGTTCGCCGCGCGAACTCGAGCGGCTTCTTCCCGCTGGGCGCGGCCACTCCCCCCGCCGGTGCGCAGCGCCCCAAGGAAGATGCCAAGGACGCGAGTACTAACAAGCCCGCCGCAACGGCGGAGAAGAAATCGGAAAGCGCCGAGCCAGCGAAGCCCGCCGAAACGGAGAACAAGAAGCAAACCAACGTCACGCCCGCCGGGCCATTGGGCGCGCCGACCGAGATTCATGTCGAGCAGGGTTCGCCAGCAACGAAGGTTCTGACCTACGCCGGCGGCATCGGCGCGGCCTTGTTCGCCACGATGTTCATCACCCTCAACGGCGGCCAACCCCGCGCGTAACCTCGTTACCCCGCCGCATTGTTTCATGAGTTCGACCACCACCAGCGCTGTCGGCCGATCGCTCGAGCGGGCCACGGAATACCGGCCGCTGTGTACCCTGTCGGTGGTCAGCCTGGGTCTCGGCCTGTTGTCGGTCGTGGCACTGTTCGACTTGTCGCTGTTCGTCGTGCCGCTCGCCGCGGTGTTGTGCGGCATGTTGGCTTGGCGGCAGATTGCGGCTCGCGACGGTGAACTGGCCGGCAAGCAGTTGGCCAACATCGGCGTCGCGCTGGGCGTGGCGTTCTGGCTCGGCGGCTGGTCGCTCTTGACCTGGCAAAGTGCTGCCGAAGTGCCCGATGGCTATCGCCGCCTGACGTTCGGTGAGTTGGAAGCCGACGCCAACCAACTGATCCCCGAGGCCGCATTTCAGGCCGAAGGACAGCGCGTGTTCATGAAAGGGTACATGTACCCGGGCAGCCAGTCCGATGATATCCACCAGTTCCTGCTCGTTCGGAACAACGATGACTGCTGCTTTGGGGCCAATCCGCCGCTGACGCACGTGGTCGATGTGACGATGAAGGACGGCTTGCGGATGAGTTTTACCACGCGACCGATCGCCCTGGCCGGCACGTTCCACGTCGACACTCCGGCGGGCGCCGCAGCGGGACAGCGGCCGGTCTACCGGCTGGACGCGGATTGGATTCCTTGACACCTTGCCATCGATGATGAACTACCTCGCGCGCTTACTCGTGTTGACGGTGATCTTCGCTCTGGTGGCGACCGGCGGCGGTTTGCCGGAGCCGCGAGTTCGCGCCGCCGAGACGACGCCAACCAAGAGCATCACGTTCGACACGGTCAAGTTCCCCATGGAAAAGACCGACGCGTTCAAGCGCGAGATGATTACGCCCGAGATCGAAAAGCTCGTCGGCCGGCGCGTGAAAATCCGCGGTTACATGCTCCCCACCATGACCCAAGACGGCATCACCCAGTTCATCCTGGTCCGCGACAACATGGAATGCTGCTTCGGTCCCGGCGCGGCTTTGTACGACTGCATGACCGTGGAAATGAAAGGGGGCAAGTCGACCAGCTATTCGCTTCGCCCCATCGCCGTCGAAGGAATGTTCCAGATTCGCGAGTTGCTCGATCCTGTTGATGGAGTCGTGCGGGCCGTGTTCCATCTCGACGCCGAAGCGGTGCAATAGCCCTCGGGTGGCACATGCCGCGCTCTGTCTTTCTGCTGCTCGCGCTGGTGACCGCATCGGTCGCACAGGCGTGTCCGTTTTGCACCGCGCCGGGGCCCACCTGGGCCGAGCAGCGTGACGCCGCCCGGGTCGTGATCTATGGCGAAGTTGCGGCCGAGGAGAATCGGCGAGCGGTAAGCGTGTTACAAGTTTTCAAAGGCGCGCCCTTGGTCGGTAACCGCAAGTCGTTTTCCTTGCCGGCAGCGAGCAACTTGAAAACCGGCGCGCTGGTGATCGTATTCGACGAGCCACCAGCCGACGCCACTGACGCACCAGCCACGGGCAATCAGACCTGGCCCGGCGCGGCCTGGCTGTCGACGATCGGCGTCGACGAGCGCTCGGCCGTTTACTTTCTCAAAGCCCCCGAGCTGCGGCGGCCGGCGGCGGAACAACTCGCTTACTATCTGCGCTACTTGGAAGCGCCATCGCCGACGGTTGCCGACGATGTGTATCGCCAATTCGGCCGGGCCTCGTTCAACGACGTGGCCCAGTTGGCCGATCGGCTGCCGATGGGTTCCCTGCGCGCCTGGCTGGTCGACGCCAGCGTGCCGGAAGATCGGCGCGGCTTTTACGCCATGGCGCTCGGCCTGGCGCGCGATGCCGCGACCCGGGCCGAGAACGAAGCGTTGCTCAAGCGGCTGATCGACGCGCCGGCCAGCGACTTTCGCGCCGGCTTCGATGGCGCGCTGGCCGGGTATCTGCTGCTGACAGGCCAGCGCGGCTTGGATCAGTTGGCCGCTCGCTACGTCGCCGCCGACGCGCGTGCCGGCGACGTGTTTCACTTGCTGACCGCGGTTCGGTTCTATCGCGAGTATGGTCGCGACATTCCGCCGGCGCGATTGGCCGCGGCCATCGCCCCGCTGGCCGAGCGCGCACAGTTCGCCGTGCCGGTGATCACCGACCTGGCACGCTGGCGAGCTTGGGAAGCGTTGCCGCGCGTGGCCAGTTGGCTGGCGAAGGATCAGCCGGTCGAGCCCGACATCGAGCGCACGTCCGTGGCGTACCTCTTGGCCTGCGACAACGAGGAAGCCAATCGGCGATTGAACGCATGGCGCGCGCGCGACCCCCAGCGCGCGGCCAAAGTCGAAGCCGCCGCCCGGCAGGCGCTGGGGCGAAACAAGCCTGAATGACAAAGGAAGTGATGAGTGCGGAGTGATGAATGATGAATCAGGGCGCGCGGGCCTATGGCCCTGCGGCTAAACCGCAAGCGTTCTTCACTCCCCCACCCCTCTACTCCCCCACACCCCCACGTCGTTTCCTGGTGGAGCTTGCCTGAACGGCGCTGTATACTGCCGGCTTTCCGATTCTCCAAGCTAGCACGACCGACCAGGTCGTTTGTCGAGATGCCACGATACGTTGTCCGTTGCGGCGCCATGCGATCGCTGGGGGTCTTCAGCACCGGCCAGGGGGAAACCCTGCGCCGCGGCATGCAGGTGATCGCCCGCACCGACCGCGGGCTCGAAGCCGGCGAGGTGCTGTGCGAGGCCACCGACCAGGCGATGGCCCAGATCAGCGATCCCCGTCGCGGGCACGTCGTGCGGACCATGACGGCCGACGATCTGCGCGACGCGGCCCGGCTCGACGAGCAAGCCGCCGCTCACCACAAAACCTGCCAACTGAAGGTTAAGGAACTGAATCTGCCGATGGAAGTGGTCGACGTCGAGCACATCTTCGGCGGCGAGCGGATCGTGGTCTATTACCTGTCCGAGAACCGCATCGATTTTCGTGAGCTGGTCAAAGTGCTGGCCAGCGAGTTTCAGACCCGGGTCGAGATGCGCCAGATCGGCGTCCGCGACGAGGCCAAGCTGCTGGCCGATTATGGCGATTGCGGCAAGCCGGTTTGTTGCAACACGCACCTGAACGAGATGCCGCCGGTCTCGATGAAGATGGCCAAGCTGCAGAAGGCCACGCTCGACCCGACCAAGATCTCGGGACGCTGCGGCCGGTTGAAGTGCTGTTTGCGTTATGAGTACGACACCTACGAAGATTTGCAGAAGCAGTTGCCGCCGGTCGGCGTGAACGTGGTCACGTCGCAAGGGCGCGGCCGGGTCATCGCCCACGAAATCCTGGCCAGCCAACTGCTGGTCGAAATGGAAGATCACCGCCGGATGCTGATCCCCTCGACCGACGTGTTGACGGTGCTGGGGCGGTAGTCGCCACGCGCGTCGAGGTTGCCCCCTTCCCGAACTTCACTCCTTGAACTAACCGCTCATGGCTGACGAGACGATGTCCCTGGCCGAGTTGCTGCGCAGCGACCGCCGCTACCGATTCGAGGCCTACGCGCTGGTGTTCGAAGCGCTGCGCTACGGTCAGGAAGTGATGCAACTGGGCGAGGTCCGCCACGAGGGAGACGAAGCCGGCCAGCGCCACTTGTCGGGCCAGGAACTCTGCCTGGCCGTGCAGCACTACGCCCTGGACCAGTTCGGCTACATGGCCAAGTGCGTGCTCAACAGTTGGGGCATTCACGCGACGGGCGACATCGGCGAGATCGTGTTCAACCTGATTCGCATCGGCGAGATGCGCAAGACCAACGACGATCATCGCGAGGATTTCGACGACGTGTACGACCTGGACGCGGCGCTGCGGCAGAACTTCCAGATCAAGGTCAGCAACCCGTCGAGCGAAGCAGCCGAATAGCCGTCGACACGCCGCGCACGGGGCCAAGCTTCTCCATGCCAAATCACACCCGAACCCAACGGCTCAAACTAGCGGCCGCCTCGGCCGCCATCATCGCCTGGGT
This sequence comes from Planctomycetota bacterium, assembly GCA_018242585.1. NCBI lineage: Bacteria > Pseudomonadati > Planctomycetota > Planctomycetota bacterium. The sequence continues at coordinate 16,836 of JAFEBQ010000034.1, read as the reverse complement.
CGCCGCGTTGATTTATCTTGCGCTAGCCTCGTGAGCCCGTCTCTGGTGCTTGTTAACCACGGAGACGCGGAGTCACGGAGATTAGCACGGAGGAGATGTGAATGACCAATGCCCAAGCACCAATGACCAATACGTAGGAGCTGGTTGCCTTCCATTGGTCATTGGGATTTGGTCATTGAGGCTTTGTTACTTACCTTCTCGTCCTCTCCATGCACCCCTCCGTGCCTCAGTGCCTCCGTGGCAAATCCCCTCCGCATGCGCAATAAAAAAGCCGCGGCACGTGATTGGTGACGTGCCGCGGCCATAGAGCAAACCTCTCGTCGACTGCGACGGTGGCGTCGCTGCGAGACGGGCGGGGATCAGGCGGCGCTAGGCGCTGCCGGTCTAAGGATCCTGGCCCACGCATTGCTAATTTGTGCACCTCCGACGGAATGCAGACAGAGAGGCTTGTTTCAAAGGGTGCTGTTTGCTCACGGACTGACTGACGTTGCCCCGCGGGACTGACGAGCTTTTTCGTCACCAGCGGCCGGGCAACACTTACATCGGCCAAACCTGCCGGGCAACTTGCGGTGAAAATCCACAGCTCGTCGCTACTCAAACATAGTACGCACGAGTGCCCTGGATCGGCCAAGAAATTCGCGCGAATTCTCCGAAAGGTCGTGCGCGCGAAAAACATTAAAGAGCGCGCCTGTGCCGCGCGAACCGCGGCATTAGATTTGCGGAGGCTCGCTCCGCAGCGCCCGGCGACGCAGGCCGGCGTGCCGATCGACCGGCAGCAATCGTTCGAGCAAGGCGTCAACCGCCTGCGACATGCGCTCGGACGTCTCGTATTCGCCCGTGGCGATTTGACGACGGATTTCCGCCACGCGTGCGGCGCGCTGTGCGGCGGTTTCTTGGCGGCGATGATTCACGATCGTGTAACCCAACGGACGCACAGCTCCCGACAGAGACAATCCAGATGATGCGACAAACAACCTTGGGCGTGGGCCGCAGCGAGCGTTTGCACGTTCAGCGCTGCCGGCTGTCCAAATCTAGGTCGGCAAAAATGCCAGGCGGCTGTGCCTCAATATGCTGGCATGCCGTACGTGACTGCTGAGCCGAATGTGTGTCCGTCACAACTCCGGCTCAAGCCCCGCGCGGCTCGGTTGCCCCGATTATACCGGCTAGCGCGAGCGCCGACACATGCTGGGCACACACCCGAAAAATGTCAACCAAAAAGCCCAGGGACTCGCGCCCCTGGGCTCGTGTTGGCTGCCCGGCGTTGCAACCGCTACATCAAGAACCAAACAATTCCACGACCGGCTGGGCGTCGACCAAGCGTCGCATTTGCTGACGCCGATCGGGCACCCGCGCGTCGGGACGAATACCCACCGCGTGGTAGATCGTGGCCAGCAACTCGGTCGGATGAACCGGCCGGTCAACGGGAATGCTGCCAGTGGCGTCGCTCGCGCCGATCAGCCCCCCCCGCTGCACACCAGCCCCGGCCAACAGCGCCGTGTAGCAGTACGGCCAGTGGTCGCGGCCGTCATCGCTATTGCCCAGCCCCGAGGTGCTGACGCCGCGCCGCGGGCTGCGGCCGAACTCACCCACCGCCACAACCAGGGTCTCATCCAACAGGCCGCGCTCGTCCAGATCGGCGATCAACGTCGCCAACCCGGCGTCGAGCATCGGGCCGGCCTGGTCGCGCATCCGCTTGGACAAGCCGACGTGAGCGTCGAACGAATGCCGTTCGCTGCCGGCTACCTTGGGCCAGTTCACCTCGACGAACCGCGTGCCGGCCTCGATCAACCGCCGGGCCAGCAGGCAGCTTTGCCCGAACGGATTGCGGCCGTAACGGTCGAGCGTGTCGGCCGGCTCTTGCGCCAGGTCAAACGCGCTCCGCGCGGCACCCGAGACAAGCAGCGACAAGGCTTGTTGGTAATAGCTGCTGAAGTCGCCGAGCTCGACGCGCCGATCGGCCTCGCGCGCCAAGCTGTCGAGCGACGCGCCGCCCCAGTTCATGCCGTCAAGCGGAAAATAGCTGAGCGGTTCGAACCGCGGGCCCAGGTGCCCGGCTGCCGGGTTTATGCCCACGGCGTCGGCCACATTGATCGGGCCGGGCATCATCACGAACGGCGGCGCGTCGTCGGTTGGTTTCAGCCGGGCAATCTGCGAACCGACGTGCGGATCGTCGCCGCTTTTCGTTGGCTCCTCCGTCGAGGCGCGATCGGCCGCGTGGCCGGTCAGCAGTTGGTAAATGCCCGCCGTGTGGTTCAGCCCTCCGGCCGGCGTGTAACTCATCGACCGCACCAACGTCGCGCGATCCATCACCGCGGCCAAGCGCGGCAACAACTCGGTCACGCGCACGCCCGAGGCGCTCGTGCTGATCGAGCGAAAGACGCTGCGAATGTTGTCGGGAGCGTCCTCCTTGGGATCCCACAGGTCCAAGTGACTGGGGCCTCCCTGCAGAAAGACCAGGATCACGCTCTTGGCGCGATTCCAGCCCGGCATTTGTTCCAGGGCCAACGGGGCGCGCGGCGTGACCGCGGCGCTGGCGGCCTGCCATTGCAGCAGCTCGGCCAGCGAAACGCCCAGGATGGTCGAACCGCCGACGCGCAACAGATCGCGCCGCGTGAGACCGTCGCACAGATCGCGGCTGACGCCGCCAGGGATGACAAGCATGGTAATCGCCTTCCAAACCGAAATACGTCGGGCCACGCGTGCCACGCGCTCGAACCGTTTCGAGCGCAAATGAGCGGACGCGCGGGGCGTGCTGTAATACCAACGAGCGCGCAGCAATTTCGGCGAAAGCGACCGAGGGGCCGACGGGTCAAGCCAGCCCTGCGCGGCCGAGCGCTTGGCGTAGCGCGCGGCCCTCGTGTCGTCTACTGGGGCGTTATAGAAAACACCGGCGAGCGATGTCAAACAGATCGCGCGTTAGCGCGGTCGGCGAAGCTTTGCGGCCCCCAAGCGTATGATTCATGCCGGTTCTGCGGGGGACTAACCACGGAGACACAGAGGGGCGGAGAGGAGCACGGAGCAGAGAGATTGAGGAATGTTGGCAGAGAAGCGTTGGTCATCGAGCTGCATTCCTTTTAGCCCCCGGTCAATGACCGGGGGCCATCGATGGCGCGAAAGAGAAAAGTGCAATGATCGTGAACACAGCGCACGAGGAAGAATCGCGTTTGCGATACACGACTCGCTTCGGCACGCGCACCCTTTGCCATGCACAAGGCCCCCGGTCATTGACCGGGGGCTAAAGTGTGCATAAAAAAACCGGGGACTGACGTCCCCGGCTCTTTTGATCTTCACTAGCAACTAGCAACACGCAACCAGCAACTTCTTCCTCACACTTTCACTTCCCAACCCGCGCGGTATTCGCGGTTCCACAACTTCATCGCGTCAGGATCGTTGGCAATGCGATGCGTCTTGGGATCGAGCGTGATCGCCCGGCCAGTCCGATACGAGATGTTCGCCAAGTGGCACATCAGCGTGCTCTTCACCCCTTCGGTGATCGGCTGGTTCAACGGGGCGTCCTCGCGCACGGCGGCCAGGAAGTTCTCGATGTGGGTCGTGCCCGATGACGAGCCTTTGCCTTCCTTCACCGTCTTGCCGGCCGGGTCGACGATGGTGTACTTGCCGGCGTTGTAGAACAGCGAGCCCTTCTCGCCGTAGAAAGCGACTTCGTAGGTCTGATCGCCGGGCAACGTGCGGGTCCAACTGCGCTGTTCCCAGACGATCATTTGGTCGCCGCACTGAATCTCGACCACGCTCGTGTCGGGCGTCTCTTGCGAGTCGTGGTAGCGGTAGCGGCCGCCGATGCACGACACCAGCGACGGATAGTCGACCCCCAGCCCCCAACGGCAGAGGTCGATCATGTGGACGCCGTTGTTCCCCACCTCGGCGGTCCCCCAGTGCCAGAACCAGTGCCACTGGTAATGGAACTGCGGCGCGCTGGCCGGAAACTTTTGGGCCGCCACTTCCGGAAAATCTTCGTACGGCAGTTCCGGCGCGGGGCCTTGCCACAAGCTGTAGTCGAAGCCCTCGGGCACGGGCCCCTGCTTGCGCGGCCCAATCGGCCCGCGCGGGCTGAAGTATTGGCAGCGTGCGACCAGCACGCGGCCGATCTCGCCGCCGCGGATCAGCTCGATCGCTTCGCGCATCCCCTCCATGCTGCGGCGCTGCGTGCCGAGCTGGACGTGACGCTTGTACTTGTCGGCGGCGGCGACCATCATCTCGCCTTCGGCCGGGTTGTGGCAGGCGGGCTTTTCGACATAGACGTGCTTGCCAGCCTGGCAGGCCCAAATGGCCCCCGGCCCATGCCAATGGTCCGGGGTGGCGATCACCACGGCGTCGACGCGCTTGTCATCGAGAATCTGCTTGTAGTTCGCCACCGCTTGCGGCGCCTTGCCCGAAACCTTGTTCACTTCGCTGGCGCAATTTTCCACCCGCTGCCGGTCAGGATCGCAGACGTAGGCGACCTCAACTCCGGCTTGCTTGGCGAACTGCTTGGCCAATTCGGTGCCACGGCCGCCGTTCCCCATCACACCGACGGTGACCTTGCGCGATGGCGCATCGGCCGCGCGGAGCGAAGCAACAGGTTTGATGGCGCTGAGAGCTGTGGCGGCAGCCCCGGTTTGCAACAAGCGACGACGCGAGATCGACATGGCCGAAATCTCCTGCAAGGCACAAGGTGGGTATGTTGGACAGGCGGGAACTCGCCGGCGCGGCGCTAGGGGCCAAGCCGCCGAGCGAGCGGTCTCATTGTACCCGGGCCAAGGGGGAACGCGAACTTTTTTGGCGTGGCGAGGATCGCAGGCGAATCGTGGGACGGGTCGAAATACTCGCGCCCCCTGTTAGCCGTCATTCCCGCGCAGGCGGGAATCTAGGGCAATGTCTTTCCACTAGATTCCCGCCTGCGCGGGAATGACGCATGGCTGGGCTTTAGCACCCTACCAGCAGCTTACTCGCGGACTATTGCCAAAAGCTGGCCAGCAGCCCTGAGCCTTCGGCCAGCAGGATGAGCCCGACGGCCACCAATGTCTGGCCGGCGATCATGCCTGACGAAGTGCTGATCGTGTATTTCTCGTCCAGGTCAGGCCGGCGCTTGGCGATCAGCCAGGCAATGACCGCGCCGATCGTCATCATGATCGAGTTGAAGGCCGGGATCACGCCGGCCAGCCCCAGTCCTGTGGCCGACGGGAAGAATCGCTTGACGCTCGGCGGCGCGAACTCCTCGGCCAGCGTAATCACCACGCCGACGATGGCCGCGATGACCATCGCCCAGCCGGTGTAGGGCGGAAGCTTCTCGAGACCATCTTTTAATAGCTCGGCCACCGCTTGCCAGGCCCGCGCCGCCGGCGCCGCCAGCTCGCCCGAGACGAGTTGCTCGGGCTTGACCAAGATCTGATAGACCGGCACACAGACCAACGTGCCGGCCAGCACGCCGCACAATTGCGAAATAAGCTGCTTGCGCGGATTGCCGCCGAGCAGATAGCCGCTCTTCAGGTCAGTGAGCAAGTCGGCCGAATGGGATGCCGCACCCGAGGTGATGCACGCAGTCATCAGGTTGGTCGTCAAGTTCGACGGCGCGATGACGCCGTACATCAACTGGGTGATCTTGCCCAGCGCGCCGATGGGCGTGACGTCGGTTTCGCCCGTGGCTCGCGCCGCGACCAGCGACAAGGCAAACGTCATCAACACCGCCAGAATGCCCATCCACCAGGTGATCTCAAACCGCCAGTGCCCGATAATCACACAGGAGGTGCCGGCAACGAGGGTGCCGACGACGAACCAGGAGGTGGGGACTTCGATGTCGACCAGCGGATCGTGCTTACCGTCGCTCCCCTTGACCATGCCGCGGAAGCCGCTCAGGGCCTTGAGAATGGTCTTCCAGCGCAGGGCGAACGACATCAGGCTCGACGAGACCATTAGCATCGTTGACGGCCAGACGATCCACGTCAGGATCCCGCGATAGCCCGGCTTGGCGTACCCCTGCTCCAGCAGCCAAGGGCCCAAGACGCCCCAGAATAAAATGGTGCCGAGTAAGAGGGAGATGCCAACGCGGATGCCCATGATCGCCCCGGCCGCAACCATGACCAGCGAGCCTTCGAAGCCAAAGGTGTATTTCGTCAGCCACTGCTCGGTGGCTTCTTGCGCGCGACTGAGCCAGTCAAGGTTCACGCCGGTCCTCTCGGCCAGCGTTGCGGTGTAGCCGCGCCCTGGCAGCAAGGGAATGGCGTCGGGGAGCTTCCAGGGCCACTCGGTCCACGAGGGGTCGATTTCCCATTTGGCGACGTTCTTCAAAAACGTGACGATCTGCTCGACACCGGTCCAGATGCCAACCACCGCGCCCAGCAGCGCGCCGGCGAACAGCGAGCGGGCTTTGCTCAGTGCCGCAGCCCCCGACGAGTGCATGGCCTGCAATGTCTCGGCCGTGGCGATGCCCGAGGGGAAGGGAAGCTTTTCCAGGTTGATCAATTGCCGCTTCAGCGGCACGGCCATGAACACGCCCAGCGTCGATAGCGAGCCGAGCCAGAGCATCAACTCCCACCAGAGCAATTGCCGGCCATTGGCAAGAAACAACGCCGGGATCGCCGACACCAGCCCGGCGCTCGACATATAGCCGGCCGCGCTGGCGGCGCTGGACATTGTGTAGTTCTCGAGAATGCTGAATGGCGAGCGGCGCACGGCGGGGATGACCGCTTCGAGCGAGCGGAACACGGCATAGGCGATAATCGAGGCTGTGATCGTGACGCCCAGGCCCCAGCCGGTTTTCAAGCCGACATACAAGTTCGAGATCGACATCACGCCGCCGATCAACATACCCGTGATAATCGCGCGCAGGGTAAGCTGCGGCACGTGGTCCCCTTGATAGACCTCGCGCAGCCAGACATGCGACGGATCCTCATCCGCGGCCGACTCGGGCACCGTCGGTGCGGAGGGCGGCGGCGACTGGTACGGGTTCATTCCCGGCGGAATCATGTTGGGATGAAACGATTCGGGCGAACCTGGACTCATCGCGAGGCGTCCTGGGGGGAGAAGAGAGACTAGGGGCTAGGGATTAGAGAGTCGCGCGGCAAGCAAACCATAACATTGCGGGCGAGATGTGGGAACCTGAACGCGCGCCGGGCGGTTGAGCGGTTTGGGCGTCTGGACTACGATCAATCCCTTGTCGGTCGCGAACGCGAGACCGACCGTGTTACGCCCCATCCTGTCGCCAGTACGCGAGTACCATGACTTATTTCCGCCCTGAAATCGAGCAGATGTCCGCCTATATGCCGGGCGAGCAGCCACAAGGCGGGAAGTTCATCAAGCTGAACACGAACGAGAACCCCTACCCGTGTTCGCCGGCCGTGGTGCAAGCGATCGTGGCCAAGGCGACGGCCGGGCTGGAGCGCTATCCGGACCCGATGGCCAACACGTTTCGCCAGCGCGCCGGCGAGGTGTTGGGGGTGTCGGCCGATTGGATCTTGTGTGGCAACGGCAGCGACGAAATCCTGACCATGCTCACGCGCGGCTTCGTCGGCCAAGGGCAACTGCTGCGGCTCCCCACGCCGAGCTACATCCTCTATCGCGCGTTGGCCGCCATTCAGGGGGCCGAGAGCCAGGAAGTCCCGTTCACCAGCGACTGGGACTTGGACGAGCGATTCACCGCGGCCGATGCGCGATTGAAGCTCGCGTTCCTGCCCAACCCGAACAGCCCGTCGGGAACGATCCTCGCGCCGGCGCGGGTGCTCGAGATCGCGCAGCGGTTGCCGTGCCCGTTGATCGTCGACGAAGCGTACGCCGACTTTGCCGAAACGAATTGCGTGTCACTGGTGCGCGAGTGTGACAAGGTGATCGTCACACGCACGCTGAGCAAGTCGTACGCGCTAGCCGGGCTGAGGTTCGGCTTTCTGGTGGCCCAGCCGCATATCGTCGCCAACCTGGCCAAGTTGAAGGACTCGTACAACTGCGACGCGTTGTCGATCGCGGCAGCCACGGCGGCGATCGACGATCAGGCCTGGTTGCACGCCAATCGTGCCAAGGTCATCGCCTCGCGCGCGCGACTGACCGAGGGCCTGCGCCGGCTGGGCTTCGTCGCGCTCGACTCGCAATCGAACTTCGTCTGGGCCGTACATCCGTCACGACCGGCAAAGTCGCTTTACGAAGCGCTCAAGGCCCAGCGCGTGCTGGTTCGCTATATGAACTACGCGGGCTATGGCGACGGCCTGCGAATCTCGGTCGGCAGCGATGAACAGAACGACGCCTGCCTGGCCTTGCTCGGCGAAGTGCTCGCTCGGCCATAGGACCGGCCGGGAAAAAGAGCTACCATAGTAGTGTCGTAATTGCGCTGAGGTCCGCGCCATGCGCGCCTCGCACTTGTGGACGAGCCACCAGTGGCACCCAACGATGAACTCCGCGTTTAGCATTCACTGATCAAAGCATGTCACGCACTGCCCGCATCGCTCGCAAGACCGCCGAAACCGACGTCGTCGTCGAATTGAATCTCGACGGCGCTGGCGTGGCGAACGTGTCGACTGGCGTGGGCTTCTTCGATCACATGCTGACGCTGCTGGCCAAGCACTCGGCGATTGACCTGACGGTGAAGTGCCTGGGCGATCTGCACGTCGACGCGCATCACACGGTCGAAGATGTCGGCATTAGCATCGGTCAGTGCCTGCGCACGGCGCTGGGGGACAAGGCGGGCATTCGCCGCTATGGACACTTCACGCTCCCCATGGAAGAGACGCTGGTCACCACGGCCATCGATCTGAGCGGGCGCTATTACTTGGTATTCCAGGCCCCGATTCCGGCCCAGAAGATCGGCGATTTCGATAGCGAACTGGTCGAGGACTTTTGGCAAGCCGTGGCGGCGAACGCCTTGTGCAACTTGCACGTCGTGCTGCACCACGGCCGCAACAGCCACCACATTGCCGAAGCGATCTTCAAGGCGACGGCCCGGGCGCTGCGAATGGCGGTGGAAGCCGACCCGCGCATGACCGGCGTGCCGAGCACGAAGGGGACGTTGTAGAAGTTGCTGGTTGCTAGTTCCTAGTTGCTAGAGAATACGGCTTGCAGCTATCAACCGATCGCGAACCCCGTTCCCCCACTAGCAACCAGCAACTCGCAACAAGCAACTTTTTCCCTCTCGCCATGCCCAAATTTTTCTACTTCGACATCGGCAACGTGCTGTTGCACTTCGATCATCGGATCGCGGCGCGGCAGTTGGCGGCCTTGTTCGAGTGCGACGTCGAGCGGCTCTGGCACCTGGTGTTCAGCAGCGGCTCGTTGAACTACCAGCTTGACGAGGGGCTGCTGACGACCGAAGGGTTCTATGAGGCGCTGTGCGGCGAGTTCGGCCGACGGCCTGACTTTGTTCAGGCGTGTCTGGCGGCCAGCGAAATCTTCGAGCTGAACCACACCATGAATGCCGTGGTGTCGAAGCTCAGTGCCGCGGGCCATCGGCTGGGGCTGTTGTCGAACACCAGCGATCTGCATTGGCAATACTTCGCCAACGGACGCTATGGCTTGATTCCCGGAGTGTTCGATGCCCACGTGCTCAGCTATCGACTGGGGTTGATGAAGCCCGGACGCGAGATCTATCTGAAGGCCGCTGAAATGGCGGGCGTGCCACCCCAGGAAATCTTCTACGTCGATGACCTGCTGCCGAATGTCGAAGGGGCCAAGGCCGCCGGCATCGACGCCGTGCAGTACACCACGACCGAAGCGTACGTGAAGGAGCTAAGAAAGCGTGGGGTGAGGTTTAATTATTAGAAGTTGCTAGCTGCTGGTTCCTAGTTGCTAGTGAAATACGACTATCCGACTCTTACTAGCAACTAGGAACCAGCAACTAGCAACTTTTCAATCACCCCAAAGATTCCTGCCGCCACTTCAGTTTTGGGCCCGGCCAGGGTTTCTATCACCGTCCCCTGGCGATCGATGATTTCCACGCGGGTGTCGATGGCGTGCATCGCCTCGGTGCCGTTGACGACCATCAGGTCGCAACATTTCTTTTGCAGCTTGGCCAGCGCTTTCAAGCGCGCGTCCTCCGTTTCGAGCGCGAAGCCGACCAGCCATTGCCGGGTTTTCGTCGCGCCGAGCGTCGCCACGATGTCCGGCGTTTCGATCAGGTGGAGCGTGAGCGGCTGGCCGGTCTTGGCGATCTTCGATTCGGCGACGCGGATCGGCTGGTAATCGCACGGAGCGGCCACGCCGATCAGCCCGTCGCAATGCGGAAACTCCTGCTGACAGGCGGTCAGCATCTCGGCCGTCGAGACCACGGGAACCACGCGGACCCCCGCGGGATAGTCGAGGTTCACCGGGCCGCTGACGATCACCACTTCGTGGCCGCGGGCCAGCGCGGCCTGGGCCAGGGCGGCCCCCATGCGGCCGCTCGAAGCATTGGTCAGATAGCGAACCGGGTCGATGTACTGTCGCGTCGGCCCCGAGGTGATCAGAATGCGCGCCACGCCGACGGCCCCAAAAGATCGGATAAGTTGATAAGTGCGACCGGCCGCCGGTTATTTCTTGCGCGACGGCGTTTCCTTCAGCACGGCTTCGATGGCGGCCAGAATCCGCGCCGGGTCGGCCATGCGACCGGCGCCGCGACGGCGGCAACTGAGCCAGCCTTCCTCGGGATCGATGAGCGTCGCCCCGTCGCGGCGAACTTGCTCGACGTTGCGCTGGACGGCGGGCTTGGCCCACATGTCGCTGTTCATGGCCGGCGCGACGAGCCAGGGGCCGGCGAACGACAACGTCAGCGTCGACAGCAAATCGTCGGCCAAACCGGTCGCCGCCTGGGCCAGGTAGTTGGCCGTGGCCGGGGCCACGCAGAATAACTCGGCCCGCTCGGCCAGCTCGATATGCGCGCCCAGAGGGAAGACGCTCGGCTCGAACGAATCGATCGCCACCGCGCGACCCGTGAGCGCCGCAAACGTGGCGCGGCCGACGAACTTCTCGGCGGCCGGGGTCATCACCACCGAGACGCCCGCGCCGCGCTGGACCAATTGGCTGACCAGGGCCGCGGTCTTGTAGGCCGCGACTCCGCCCGAGACGCCAATCAGAACTTCACGACCGTTGAGCATGGGGAGCTCGCCGCGCGCGCCGAGTGAATCAGGAACATTCGTAAAAAAACCCAGGGGATGAAACCCCTGGGCTTGTCGGTAGCACTTATCTGTAAGCGTACGCTTACAGGTTCGCCAAATCCAGTTCCGGCGGGCCGCCGGCTTCTTCGGTGGCGGCCGTGGTGCGGACCTGCCCCGAAGTGTCGAGGTAGATCTTGTCCTGCAGGATTTCCTGCAGCGCGATCTGAATACGGTCGTTCGAGTCGATGTCGACCAGCGGCCGGGCGCCGCGGGTCAGGGCGACCACGCGCTTCTGAATCAGGGTCGACAGCTTGAAGCGGCCACCCACCTTGTTTACGACCACTTCCTCGCGCAACTCGTCAATCATGCCGCTGACCTCCGAAAAAACTGATGCGAAATTCGCTGGCGCTACGCCTGGCGGCCTTGCGCTTGGGATTGTTGAGTCAAGATCGTGCAGATGTCGCGCACCGCGTCGTCGATGTTTTCGTTGACCACGCGATGCTTATACTGGTCGGCGTAGGCCATTTCAAAACGCGCCGTATCGAGGCGCTTTTGAATCGCCTCGGGCGTTTCGGTTGCCCGCCCTTTCAGCCGCTGGCTCAGGCGCTGTTCGAAATCATCGACGTTGCCCGGCAGTACAAAGATGGTCAATGCGTCGGGATACTGTTCCAGCACCGACATTGCGCCCTGAACATCGATCTCTAAGACTACCCATTTTCCGGCCGTCAATCTAGGGGCGACTTCGCTCTGCAGGGTGCCGTACCAGTCCCCCCGGCCAAAGACCTCGAAACATTCGAGGAACTCCCCCCGCTGGCGGCGGTCGGCGAACTCCTGCTTGCCGAGGAAGTAATAGTCCCCACCGTTGACCTCGCCAGGGCGCGGGGCCCGGGTCGTGGCTGAAATACTCGATTCCAGTGCCAGCGGGCAGCGCTCGAACAGCAGCCGGAGCAGCGTCGATTTGCCCACGCCCGAGGGGCCCGAGATGATTACCACCTGGCCAGTCTGGGTCGGTTGTGGGGTTGCTGACATAGCGGACGATCCAGACGAATGGGGTCGCAAAGTAGTCGACATGGTGGACCTTGGGTTTCGGTAGCTCGGCGGCAGGTGTCGGCCCCGGCGGCCTGCACGGGCGCGCCGGGCAGCCTACTCGACGTTCTGGATCATCTCGCGGATCCGCTCGATGGCCGCCTTGATATCGATCACGCGGCGCGAAATCTCCAGATCGTTCGCCTTGGAGCCGATGGTGTTGGCTTCCCGGAACATTTCCTGGGTAAGAAACTCTAGCTTACGGCCGGAACTCTCGGCCAGGCCCATGATCGACTCGAACTGCTCCAAGTGGCTGCGCAAGCGGACGGTTTCTTCCGAAATGTCGCTCCGCTCGGCAAAGATGCTCGTCTCTTTGATGATGTCGGCCGGATTCACCGCTACATTGTGCTCGGCCAGAATCGTCTGCAGCCGATCGGCCAGCCGCTTGCGATAGGCGTCAGCCACCAGCGGCGCGCGACGCTCGACTTCGGTGAGTTCGGCGGCGATCACCTGGTTGTTGGCGCGCAAATCGTCGGCCATGGCGCGGCCTTCGTCGACGCGCATTCGCGCCAGATTCTGCAGCGCCGCCTCGAGCACCGGGCGAATCAACGGCCAATCGCGGGCCGCGTCGTCGGTGTCGATGCGGTGCTCGACAATCACGCCCGGCAAGGCCAGCAAGCCTTCGATGCCGATCGGGTGCTTGTCGTGCCACTGCTGTTGCAGGCCCGAGAGCTGTCGCCGGTAGCTATCGAGCACGCCGACGTTGATCTGATAATCGTCCGAGACCTTGGCCCGATTCACCGACAGCGTCATCTGCAGCGTGCCGCGACGAACCTGCGCGCGGGCCACGTTTTCAAATTCGGCCTCGAGCGCGCTGTAACCCTCGCCGCACTTCACGACCAGCTTGAAGTAACGGCTGTTGACCGAGCGCACTTCCACACTGATCGACAGGCCGTCAACCTGATGGTGGGCTTCGCCAAAGCCGGTCATGCTGAGCAGCAAGGGCCGATTCCTTAATCGTCGCAGGCCAGAGAAACCGTGGCGACCGCGAAGGGCGACGCCACGCTTCATCGCGGTCGAATGTCTACGGCGCTTTCGGCTCCGCCGGAGCGGCCGGTGCGGCACCTGTTGCAGCAGGCGCTGAGCCAGTTGCAGCCGGCGTCGAGCCCGTGGCCGGTGCAGCCGGAGCGCCACCACTGGTTGGTGCTGTGCCGCTGGTTGGTGCTGTGCCGCTGGTTGGTGCTGCGCCGGTCACGACGCCGGCCCCTGGCTGAGCCCCCTCGGGCGAGACCTGCGTTTGGCGGCCACCCAGATCGGGCGAGGCCGTCTCGCGGCCGTACCACTTCAAGGCCAGCATGCACAACAGAATCCAGACCGCGGCCACGACCATGGTAATACGGGTGAACAAGTCGCCGGCCTTGGTGCCGAACGCGCTTTGGCCCCCCGCCCCGCCCAAGGCACCGGCCAGACCGCCACCGCGACCCCGTTGAATCAGAACCAGCAGAATCAGAAACACGGCGATCACTGTCAGCAGGATCGCAAGAAGAGTAGACATGCTTTATCCGTGTCGATGCGTGGTTGAAAGTTGGAGCGTCGTGGCGACGCGTCGAGTGTGTTATCTAAGCCCAAGGGTTTCACCCCCGGGGGAATTACGCTCTGTAAAAAGGCAAAGGCCCAGGGGAGGAAACCCCTGGGCTTGTGGTTGCGTTTGTCGATCTCCGGCGGCGGCTTGGCGACTTACTGCTTGGCCCCGGCGACGATCCCGAGGAAGTCAGCGGGCTTCAAGCTGGCGCCACCGACCAAAGCCCCGTCGACGTCCGGCTGGGACAACAACTCGGCCGCATTGCTCGGCTTGACGCTGCCACCGTATTGAATCCGCACTTCCGCCGCAATCGAGCCATTGTAGCGGCCGGCAATCAGTTTGCGAAGGTGGGCATGGACCTCTTGGGCCTGCTCTTTCGTAGCCACTTTCCCGGTTCCAATGGCCCACACCGGCTCGTATGCCAGCACCGTCCGAGCCATCTGTTCGGGGGTCAGTCCGGCCAACGAACCTTCGAACTGGCGCTGGATGACACCGGCCGTCTGATTCGACTCGCGCTCGGCCAGCGATTCGCCGACACAGACAATCGGGATCAGCCCGGCGGCCAGGGCCGCCAGCACCTTGCAGTTGATCTGGCTGTCGGTCTCGTGCAATAGGGCGCGGCGTTCGCTGTGCCCCAGGATGACGTACTTGCAGCCCACGTCCATCAGCATGGCCGCGCTCACCTCGCCGGTGAAAGCACCACTGGCTTCGTGATACATGTTCTGGGCACCGACCGCTACGCGGCTCCCGACGACGGCCGCGGCGACTGCCGACAGGTAGACGCTCGGCGGACAGACCACCAGATCGACGCCAGGGTACTTATCGGCTTCGGCGGCGATGGCCTTGGCCAAGGCCACGCCCTCGGCCAGCGTCGTGTTCATCTTCCAGTTACCAGCAATGATCGGACGTCGCACGGGTATACCTTCTTACCTTTCTCAAGTGTTGAGTCTTGGATTTTCGTCAGTTGTCCGTGGTCCGTTGTCAGTTGTAAAGGCTACGACTCGCAGCGTTCCACCTGACTGGGCACGATGCCAAGTGCAACGGACCACGGACAACTGACTACGGACAATTACCTAACCCCTCTCCGCTTCGCGTGGATAACTTCCCAGCACTTCCATGCGGACGGCTTTGCGTTCGAGTGCGTCGAGGGCTTGCTTCACGCGTTGATCCGTTTCGTGGCCGTTCAATTCAGCAAAGAACATGTAGCCCCCTTCGGGGCGCGCGATCGGAAACGATTCGATCCAGGTCAGGTTCAGTTTGTTTCGCTTGAAGATCGCCAGCGCGTCGGCCAGCCCGCCCGGCTTGTGCTCGACCTCGAACATCAGCGACATCTGGTCGCGTCCGGTGCGCGGAGCGGAATCGTTGGCGATCACGGCAAAGCGGGTGACGTTGTCCTGGTTGTCTTCGATGTTCTCGGCCAGCGCGTCGAGCCCGAAGTTGACGCCGGCCTGAATGCTGGCGATGGCCGCGGCCCCTGGCTTTTCGCGGGCCAGTTGCGCGGCGATCGACGTGCTGGTCACTTCGACCGTGCGCGCCGTCGGCAGATGTCGCGCCAGCCAATGGCGACACTGGCTCAGCGCTTGTGGCTTGCTGTAGACCTCGACCACCTCCGAGCGTGGGCCCCGGCCGAGCAAGGTGTGATGAATGCGCAAATGGACTTCGCCGCAGATGCGAACCCGCAGCCGCGTGAACATTTCGAGCGTGTCGGCCACGCGACCATCCGTCGAGTTTTCGACCGGCACCACGCCATAGTCGACTTGCCCGCGGTTCACTTCCTCGAACACGGCGCTAATGCTGCCGACCGGCACCAACTCGACCGAGTTGCCGAACCGCTCGATGGCCGCCAGGTGGCTGTAGCTATACGACGGCCCCAGGAATGCCACCCGGTCCAAGTGAATCAACGCCCGGGTTCCGCTCAACACCTCGCGCAGCACGCTGCGGACGCACTCGGCCGACAGCGGGCCGTCGTGGTGCTCCAAAGCTGCGGCAATGGTTTGCTCGTCACCGTGGGCCGAGGGGGTGGCAGGTTCGGGTGGCACGGTCTCGGCCAGCTTGACGGCCGCTTCGGCTCGCTGGTTGACCAGCTTGACGAGGTCGCGGTCCAGCCGCTGGAGCGTCTGTCGGAGCGCGGCGGCGCTGACAGCATGCTTCTTGGCGGCGGGCGGCTCCTTGGCCATCGATCGGTTTCCTAACTTCCTAAATGACAAGCGCCTGCGATCGATTCTCGGTACGGCCGAATCGAATGTCTTGTGTACTGAGGCCCTGGGGGACTGTCAAGAAATTGCGTGCCTGCCGAATTCGCACAGGCCGCACGCCGCTGGGGCACGCCATGCGCGACCTAAGCCCTTGCCACATCAACTTACGGCGTACCATCGGGTGCTTGCCAGCAACGCCAATCCACCACGAAATCGGGTGCCCAGCGGCGGGTGCCCGTTACTGGCTAGGCGAACCCTGCCAATATGACAGTCGGACTGCAAGGACGTTCGCCCAGTTGTGGATAACATTACCGCGAACTTGTCACAATCCGCTATTGGAAAATCCTTTACGTTAATCCGCCTTGTCGCCCTGCCGGGTGGCACGACCTTTGCTTTCTATTGGCCCCGACTGGTCGAAGCGGTCAAATTGGTGGTCGCCCCTGGCGTGCTATCAACGGCCTTCCGGCGCTTTTCTTTCCGGCCGCCGACCTGTCTGTCCCCAGTCCTTTTCAACCAAACCAAACACGGGCCGCGCGAGCGTGAACTCGTCGGCCGCTAACAAGAATCGCCCGCATCGAGAGGAGCAACAACTATTATGTCCAAAGGCGAAAAGATCATCGGAATCGACCTCGGCACCACGAACTCGGTGGTGGCGGTCATGGAAGGTGGCGATGCCAAAGTCATTGCCAATGCCGAAGGGAATCGGATCACGCCCAGCGTAGTCGCGTTCACCGACAAGAGTGACGTGCTGGTCGGCGAGCCGGCCAAGCGCCAGGCCGTGACCA
>JAFEBQ010000034.1:0-186 GCA_018242585.1 Planctomycetota bacterium | reverse complement strand
CTATTCGATCAAGCGTTTCATGGGTCGCCGGCACAGCGAAGTGGCCAGCGAAGAGAAGATCGTCCCGTACCAGGTCGTGGGCGCGCCCGAAGAGTACGTCAAGGTCCGCGTCGACGGCAAGGATTACACCCCGCCCGAGATTTCGGCCAAGATCCTCCGCAAGCTCAAGGAAGCGGCCGAGTCGTA
>JAFEBQ010000033.1:139529-140514 GCA_018242585.1 Planctomycetota bacterium | reverse complement strand
GCCTCCCACCTATCCTGCGCATACCCTGCCCAGTTTCACTACCAGGTTATAGTAAAGGTGCATGGGGTCTTTCCGTCTTGCTGCGGGTAGACGGTATCTTCACCGCCACTTCAATTTCACCGAGTCTGCGGTTGAGACAGCGACCAAGTCGTTACGCCGTTCATGCACGTCGGAACTTACCCGACAAGGAACTTCGCTACCTTAGGACCGTCATAGTTACGGCCGCCGTTTATCGGGGCTTCGGTCGCGAGCTTCACCTTACGGCTAACCCTCTTCCTTAACCTACCGACACCGGGCAGGCGTCAGACTCTATACATCCACTTGCGTGTTAGCAGAGTCCTGTGTTTTTGATAAACAGTCGCTGGTGCCGATTTACTGTGACCCTCAGAGGCTTTAACACCCCCGGGGGTACCCCTTATCGCGAACTTACGGGGTCAAGTTGCAGAGTTCCTTAACCACTGTTCTCCCGAGCGCCTTAGACTTCTCATCTCGCCTACCTGTGTCAGTTTTAGTACGGTCACTCGAGTTTTAACATTTAGAAGATTTTCTTGGACGCTACGCCGATGACTTCCCGAACGTAAATGCGGTCGAGTCACCCAGCCGAAGATAGGGGCGGATTTGCCAATCCCCCATCGACCGGGCGCCTACGGACATTTCTAACCGTACCGCTCACCCTTGTAGCGCCGTCTCTCCATCACTTCACTCGAGTGGCGCAGGAATGTTGACCTGCTATCCATCGTCTACGCCTTTCGGCCTCGACTAAGGAACCGGCTAACCCTGGGCGGAATTACCTTCCCCAGGAAACCTTAGGCTTTCGGCGTGCAGGATTCTCACCTGCATTATCGTTACTCATTCCGGCATAATCACCTGAATACCCCGCGACCATTCCTTACGGTATGGCTTGTATCTGGTATTCAGCGCTCTCCTACCAAGACTTACGTCTTCCATAGCTTCGGTATAGAACTTACTCCCGTTCATTATCGGC
>JAFEBQ010000033.1:139190-139494 GCA_018242585.1 Planctomycetota bacterium | reverse complement strand
TTCTAAGCCAACATCCTGGATGTCTCAGCAACTCAACTTCCTTTGTGACTGAGTTCTATTTCGGGACCTTAGCTGATGGTCTGGGTTGTTTCCCTCTCGACCGCGAAGCTTATCCCTCGCGGTCTGTGTCCTGCGATAGTCGCATTGGTATTCGGAGTTTGGTTCAGCAGAGCAACCTGGTAAGGCCCTCAAGCCGATTCAGTATCTCTACCCCCAATGCGTAGTGGCGCAAGCCTATCCCTAAAGATATTTCGGAGAGAACGAGCTATCTCTGCGTTTGATTAGACTTTCACTCCTCCCCACA
>JAFEBQ010000033.1:0-139130 GCA_018242585.1 Planctomycetota bacterium | reverse complement strand
CATGGGTAGTTCACGCAGTTTCGCGTCTACCACCTACGACAATTCGCCCTATTCAGACTTGGTTTCCCTTTGGCTTCGGACCTGAGATCCTTAACCGGGCCGTAGACGGTAACTCGCCGGATCATTATGCAAAAGGCACGCCGTCAGGCATTGTCCTTGCGGACCATAGCCCTTCGACAGCTTGTAGGCACATGGTTTCAGGTTCAAGACCTCCCCTCGCCGGGGTTCTTTCCACCTTTCAGTCGCCTTACTGAGTTCACTATCGGTCGTTAGGTAGTATTTAGCCTTACGGGATGGTCCCCGCAGATTCGGCCGAGGTTCCACGTGACTCGGCCTACTCAGGTACTCCTCGGGAGGTTGTTCATTTTCGCTTACGGGACTGTCACCCTCTGTGGTCTAACGTTCCAGAAAGTTCAGCTAACGAACAACTTTGTAACTCCCATGTGAAGAGCCCTACAACCCCGCAGAGGAAAACCTCCGCGGTTTGGGCTGATTCCCCTTCGCTCGCCGCTACTGAGGAAATCGAGGTTTCTTTCTTTTCCTACGGTTACTGAGATGTTTCAGTTTACCGCGTTCGCGACTGGCACCTATGAATTCAGTGCCAGCCAGTTCGGGAATCTCGGGGTCAACATTTGTTTGACAACTCACCCGAGCTTATCGCAGTCTTCCACGCCCTTCGAAGCCTCCTAACGCCAAGGCATCCCCCATGTGCCCTTAGTAGCTTGACCACATTTATCCAACCCTTCCCGCCGCTTGTCGGTTGCCCGCCAGGCATTGGTAGCGACTGGACTCATGTTTGAGCTACATCGATTGCCGCACCGCATTTCACCTTGAGCTTGCGCTCGCCGCGAAACACCGCACGCCAACCGAGCAACGATCTATCAATCTTCCGCTATTGCACGTCGATCACGAGAAATGGGAATCCCTCGCATCGATTGTGCAATGTGTTGCTAAGTGCCGTGAAAACAGCCTCTACAGCCCCCTGACTTGCGGCCAGGAAGCCACATCGGCTATTTCAATAAATATGCCACTCTTGCTTCAACCGAATTGTCAAAGAACAAAAAAACCAGCGTGCTCAACTGCCGGCAGCATTGCTGTCGCCAATTGAACGCGCTGGCTTTCCTGCTGCACTGGGCAGAGCTGCCGGATAGGCAGAGGCCGCACTCAGATTGCTGCGAATTTAGCAGCTCGGAGTGAGGCCTTTGACCATCCAATCAGTTCGCCAGCCCAGTGCTACACTCGGGCAGGAAAGCCGTTTGGTCGCGAACAAGGGATAATAGCCGTTCGTCCCAAACCTGTCAAACAGGGTGCGAAACTTTTTCTTGTTTCGCACAAATCATCGCGTTTGCACGCGATTCTTCGCAATGCGGTCGAGCCCGATTCGGCAGCTTGCTGCCAGGTCTCGCCGCGTCGCCCCGCGACAGATCATCAATTTAGCGGCTTTCGGTCACCCGACAAGGGGCCAAATTCCGCGGGCCAACGATCATCGGCCGATCGCCGCCGTCAACTTGAATCGCCACCGTCGCAGGCATGCCAGCAAATGCGGGAAAACGGTGCGTTCGTCGCGAAATATCGTGTGCGTATTGCGGTTCTCGCAGGCGCATTCTTTTTTTGCCTAGCGAACCTCTGGTGCCGCCTCGTCGCAATAAAGCAGGGGCTTTGCGCGTCTTAATCGAAGGACTCGGCGTGCGCGTGCCCCTATCTCGCCGGCATTATTTGAAGGATCTCCCCATGCGGCTTTCTTTCATCACGCATTCGTGCCTGACGCTCGCCTCGCTCATTATCGGCGCCAACTACGTGGCCGCGGCCGAAAAGCCGAACGTGCTGTTCATCGCGGTCGATGATTTGAACGACTGGGTCGGCTGTCTGGGCGGGCATCCCCAGGCCCTCACGCCGAACATCGATGCGCTGGCCGCGCGCGGCGTGAACTTTCAACGCGCGTATTGCGCGTCGCCGGTTTGCAATCCTTCGCGGACGGCATTGATGACTGGCTTGCGCAGCTCGTCGAGCGGCGTCTATAGCAACGAGATCAATCGTCGCACCACGGTCGCCAACGATGTCACGGCACTGAACACGCACTTTCACAACAACGGCTATCACGTCGTCGGTGCCGGCAAAATCTATCACGGCGACGGCGACCAGTTCGGCCAGTGGGACGAGTACGCCAAACCTGCTGGCAAGGACGCCCCGCCGGGACGCGGCGAAAACGACGGCGTCGGCGGCATTCGCTTTGCGCCGGTCGACGAGGCCGATGAAGACCTGCACGACTATCACACGGTCAGCTACTGCATCGAGCAACTGAACAAGCCTCACGACAAGCCGCTGTTTTTGGCGTGCGGCCTGCACAAGCCGCACATGGCCTGGAACGTGCCGCGCAAGTACTACGACATGTTTCCGCTCGATTCGATCAAGCCCCCCGAAGTGCTCGAAAGCGACCTGGACGACATTCCGCCGGCGGGCGTGAAAATGGCCCGCCCCGAAGGAGACCATGCCCAAGTGCTCAAGTCGGGGCGTTGGAAAGAAGCCGTTCGCGGCTACCTGGCGGCCGGGGCATTTTGCGACGCGATGATTGGCCGGCTGATGGCTGGCTTTGACAAGAGCCCGCTCCGCGACAACACAATCGTTGTCTTCTGGGGCGACCACGGCTGGCACCTGGGCGAGAAGCAACACTGGCGCAAGTTCGCCCTCTGGGAAGAAGCGACCCGAGCGCCGCTGTTCTTGGTGGCCCCCGGCGTGACCAAGCCCAACGGCACCTCGCCACGAACCGTCGACTTCATGTCGATCTATCCCACGCTTTGCGAACTGTGCGGCCTGGATATTCCGTCGCACGTTGAAGGCGTGAGCATCAAGTCGCTGCTTGCCGACCCGAACGCGCCGTGGGATCAACCGGCGCTCACGACTCATGGCTACAAGAACCACGCCGTGCGGAGCGAGCGGTGGCGTTACATCCGCTATGCCAACGGCGATCAGGAGTTGTACGACGAAGTTGCCGATCCGCTGGAATGGAAGAACGTGGCCAGCGACCCGAACAACGCGGCCGTGATTTCGGACCTGGCGCGGTGGCTCCCCAGCAAGGATGTCCCCACGCCCGAGAAGAAAACCACCGGCAAATCCAAAGCGGAACAAAAGGCCCGCAAACAGGCCAAGCGCGCCGCGTCCAAGGTTCGCTAGTTTCAGACGGCGTTGTCGAATTATGCAGTGCTTACTTGCGCATAATGCGAGTTATGCACGTGGCAAGTTCCCGCTCATTCGCGGCAACTGATGCTCGCTCTTGTTCGCGCCGAGTATCTCCCGACCTGGACGCACGTAGCTCACCAGCCGCGTTCCGGCAATCTTTCCAAAACGAAATCTCTCGCCGCATGGCGACCAATGACCCACTCGGGTTAGTTTCCATCGGTTTCGTTAGATTTCATCCGAGATTGCGCCGCATGCGTAGGATTAATAGCACCAGGGGCGATTCAATTCAGTTCGTGAATCCTCTCCCGAGGATGGGAAGTGACCTGTGCGAAAGCGCATCTTTCAACTCGCGGCGGCCTTGCTTGGCATCGTGTTAGTCGTGGCTATTCCAGGGGCCGACGCCTGGGCACACGGCGGGGGCGGACATGGCGGCGGGGGGCATGGCGGCGGTTTCCATGGTGGAGGCGGAGGCTTCCACGGTGGTGGCGGTTTTCATGGGGGCGGAGGTTACCACGGTGGCGGCTTCCACGGCGGCGGGATGTCGCGCGGCGTCGGCGGCATGGGCCACAGCATGGCCGGCCGATCGTTCAGCAGCGGCGCAAGCCGCAGCATGGGTTCGATGAATCGCAGCGCTGGCATCTCGCGCGCTCCAAGCTTCGCCAGCCGCAACTTCAGCAGCGTCAATGGCGGCCGCGGCATCTCGAGCATCGGCGGCGCATCGCGCGGGATGACGGGTTCGAGCTTTG
Source organism: Planctomycetota bacterium (assembly GCA_018242585.1). Lineage (NCBI taxonomy): Bacteria > Pseudomonadati > Planctomycetota > Planctomycetota bacterium. The sequence continues at coordinate 135,207 of JAFEBQ010000033.1, read as the reverse complement.
CCAGCCGGAACTTCAGCAACATTGGCGCCAGCCGCAGCTTGCCGGGCCTCGGCACTGCGTCGCGCGGCCTTGGCCACTCGAGCTTTGTGAATCGCAACTTCAGCGGCGCCAACAACGTCAACTCGCTCCATAGCCGTTACGCAGGCTATGGCGGCTATGGCCGGTCTGGATACGGCGGTTACGGAGGATATGGCCGCTATGGCTATGGCGGGTACGGCGGCTACGGGCGTGGTGGCTATGGTGGGTACGGCGGGTATGGCGGCTACGGACTGGGCTATGGAGGTTACGGGCTCTACGGCCTGGGCCTGTGGGGCCTGGGTCTCGGCTATGGCCTCGGTGGCTACGGCTATGGCGGCTACGGAGGCTATGGTGGGTACGGCGGGTATGGTGGGTACGGCGGGTATGGTGGCTATGGCGGGTATGGTGGCTATGGCTACCCGAGCTATGGGTACACCAGCGCCTACTCGGCGCCGGTCTCGCTGGCCAACAACACCGCGTCGGCGACGCCCAGCATTCCACCGACGACCGATTACGCCGCTCAAGGCGAGCAGGACTTCCGCGCCGGTAACTATGCGGCGGCGGTCCAAGACTTCCAGCACGCACTGGTCGACAATCCGAACAACGGCGGCCTGGCGCTGATGATGTCCCAGGCGCTGTTCGCCAACGGCAACTATGCGCCGGCGGCCGAAGCGGTGCAGGCGGCCATGCAAATCCTGCCGCCGGATCAGTGGGGGAACGTCATCAAGAACGCTTGGGAGTTGTATCCCAACATGCAGAACTACACCGATCAACTGCGAGCGTTGGAAACCGCGAGGACGAACAGCCCGAGCGATCCCGCTTTGCGGTTCTTGCTTGGCTATCAGTACGGCTACCTGGGCTACCCAAGCCAGGCGGTCAAGGAACTTGACGTAGCCGTGGCCATTGCGCCGAAGGATGTCGCGACCGCGACGCTGCGCAACTTGTTCGCGTCGCAGGCAGGAATGCCGACGATCCCGGTGCCGACACCCGGCGCGGCGCCGACGCCACCAATGCCTGGTTTGCAGCCGGCTACTCCCGCGCCGCAACTGCCGCCGTCCTAAGCCGGCCAAAGCAGCTCAAACGAAGCGAACAAGGGGAGCGCTCTGCGGAACGCTTCCCTTTGTTCGCTGCAAGCCGACTGTTTCCGTGGGCGTTCACTTCCGGAAGCCGTCGCGTATCAACTGCTCGAGCGGCGGCGCGTCGGCTTCGCCGATGTTTTCAAACGAGGGCGCACTGGCTTTGTCGAGTTGGTGAAAGCGGCGTTCGACGTCGCTGCCAAAAGCAACCCGTTCGAGGCGCAGCCCTTCGAGCTTGTCTTCCATGCGCACGCCGACCGCTGACTGATAAATCGCACAGTCGCGCACCGTGACCCGTGCGCCACCGTTGCGACCCGGGCCGCGTAGCCGCAGGCTGACCTGGTTGTCGCGAAAGACACAGCGTTCCAGCAGGGCGTCGACGTTTTCCTTCAGGTTCATCGCCGCCATCAGGTTGATCTGCGCGGGCTGGTTCCAGCCGTGGAACAAGCAATCGCGAAACACGATTCGCGAGCGTTTGCCGCTGGCGGGCGTCTTGGAATCGAACGCATTCTCGCCGGGACGTTCGCCGGCCTTAAAGTTCCCAGCGTCCGCGGGCAGCGGCCCGGTCCAAAACGTGCAATGCTCGATCAGCACGTCGTCCCACGGCGTCCGGTCGGGGTTGAACTGTACCGCGTCCCCCGACACGTACGAGATGTCACAGTTGCGAATGACCAAATGTTCGGGCCGGCCGGTGACTCCGTGCGCGTCGTCCTGCTTGGCATACGTGCCGTTGAGCAGATGATGAATCCGGCAGCTTTCGATCGTCACGTGCTTGCCGAACACACCCACGCCATTTCCCGTGGCGTTGCGAATCTCGCAATGGCGAAGCGTGACGTTGTCGGCTGTGATCTTGACGCGATTGCCACCTTGCCAGTGGCTGTCGACCAGATAGTTCTCGTACACTCCGGGCTGAGCGATCTCAAGCCGCTCGACCTCGCGTGGCTGAGCCAGACAACCGGCCGACTTGTCGGCGCCAATCTTCTCGACCGCCAGGCAGGGCATTGCCAACATCCACAGTGGCGCCGCCAACAGCAGAATGCATTTCATGTTTTGCTCGGCGTGCAAATCCCGCCCCCTTCGATCACATCGAGCATCTCGCGCTCCAGCGCCACATTTTGGCGCAATTCGCCCCGATCATCGACATCGTCGAAGTGGATCAATTTAATCTGAAATTGCGTTTCGGGCCAATCGAAAACCTCGCGCAGGCCGAAGCGACGATCCGCTTTGAAATCTCGTCGTTCGTTTGAGCGGCTCAAGCAGGCGTGGCCGGCTTGAGCCCTTCGACCAGAATGGTGTGCGGCATGTCGGGGGTCGACTCGTGTTCCAAGGCCAGCACCCGACTGTCGATCAGTTGAGGAAAGTGCGTTTCGCGGATCGGCTGGCAAAGCCGCAGCGCTCCAAAGCCCGCTTGGGTCGCCAGCTCTTGCAGATATGAAAACGTCAGCAAGGTCAAGTGCTCGCCGCGGCAGAAAATAAAATTGGCCAGCTTGCCGCCCAGGCTATCGTGTTTGTCCGGAAAGTCACCGAACCAACCAGCGTCCCCTTCGGCGAACTTGCGCATGGCATTCTCGCCATGCGGCCCTCCCACGCGAAACACGCCGCCGGGTTTCAAGCAGCGGAACATTTCGCGAAAGTGATGCGCCAGCTTGGCATCCGGCAAATGTTCGATCACGTGATGCGAGTAGAACGCGTCGACCGTGTTGTCACGAAACGGCAGGCCGTCCTGAATATCGCTCCACAGGTCGCAGCGCCCGGTGAACATGTTGGCGTCGACGTTGATCCAACCATCGAGGTAGTTGACGCGGCCGGGCCCTAACTGGACCTTCACCGTCCCGTCGCGCGGCGCGCGGAGCCGCCGATAGACCCAGCCATTCAATTTCATGGCCGGGCTGCAGACCGCATAGAACGCCGCCTTGGCGCGTCGAGAAAGCATCCGTCACTCCGCCACACGTAGCACAAACCACCGCTGCTGCCGAAACATTCTAGTTTACTCCACCCTGAGCCGGAATTTGCTGGCCTAGGTTAGCGCATTCTCCCGACCAGGGCGGCAATCGGGCGTTGCTGGCCCGGTTGCTCGGCATTATCGTGAAAGTCGCGCCTGGCGCAGTTTGGCAAGGGGTGCCACGGATCGCATGCCAACGTGTGTTTAGCCCAGGCTAGCCAATCGGGGTCAACGTCATGAGCCGCTCAGCGACGAACCAGGGTGGAAATTCGTTAGCCCCGCCGCGCGTCCTTACAACGCCGTGGTGGCGAGGCGCGATGGTCGGCGCGGTGGCCCTGGCGGTCAGTCTATTCGCGTCAACTGCCTGTCGCGCCGGCGACGCCGCCGATCAGGTGCTAATCGACCAGGTGTACCAGCGGTTGCTGGCGGTCGTCGATCCGGTGGCCGGTATGCCCTGGCCCCCCAAGGTTCGCATCGATGAAAAGGACGAGACCAACGCCTATGCGCACATGCGCGGCGACGACGACAAGGAATCGCCCGAGATCGTCATTCACCGCACGCTGCTCAAGCAAGTGGTCCAAGGCAAACCCGGCCGGCTGGCCTACCTGCTGGGGCACGAACTGAGCCACGTCCTGTGTGGCCACGTTCAGCGCACGCTGAGGAACAAGACCGAGTTCGTCCGCGTGGCGGCCTCGCGCGAGCAGGAGCTCGAGGCCGACCTGCGCGGTGTCGAGATCGCCATCAAGGCCGGCTATCCGCGCGACGAACTGATTGATTGCCTACACGCATTCATCGCCCTGAAAGACGTCACCAGCTTCGAAGGCTTGCAGTCGGATCACCCCAGTTGGCACGACCGGCTGGCGCATCTCGACCGGAATCACGCCCGGCTGGCCCGCGCCTCGGCCGCGTTTCACACCGGCAACCGGTTGCTGATGCTCGAACAATACGACTCGGCCGTCCATTGCTTCCGCTCGGCGACGCACGAGTTCCCCAAGTGCCAAGAGGCCTGGTGCAATCTGGGCTACGCCCACCTGCTGCAGTATTGCGATCTGCTGACAGCCGAGAACTTGAAGACCATGAACGTCGGCCAGTTGGTGCTAACCGGCTTCTATCGGCAGTCGACGCTGCTGGACGGCGAATTCGAAAAAGACGGCGTCAAGCCGGGTAGCACCAGCGGCCCAAACGAGGATATCTGGAACGACGCGGTCAAAGCCCTGAGCGAGGCGCTGCGGCTTGATCCGCAATCGGTTGTGGCCAACGCCAACATGGGCGCCGCCTACATGCTCGCGCCCGATGGCAAGGATTACGTAAAGGCCGGCGAGTACTTTGGCCGGGCTTTGGCTGGCAAATCGCGGCACGACGATAGCGACAAGACGGCCGCGTCATTGCTCGAAGTGGCGCTGTTGACCAATTCAAGTGTCAGCGATTTCTCGAACGGCCGCTCGGACGACGCAGCCAAAAAGCTCGAACAGGCCGAACAGCGCCTGGCCAAGGCCGCGGGAAGTTCCAGCGACGCGCATGTGAACTCGGCCTTGCTTTACAACCGGGCGCTGGTTATGTCGGCGGCCAAGGATGTCGCCACGCGCAAACAAGCAGTCAAGCTGTGGGAAAACTATCTGCATCGCTCCAGCCCGTCGCCCTGGTGGGAAATGGCCCATGCCAAGTACTTGCAGCTATGCACCGATATGAAAGTGAAAGCCAAAGAGCGCGAGCAACTGCTGGCCGGGCGCGAACGGAGCCTGCGGATGGTCACGTCGGTGACCGTGCCCGGCGTTGGCCCCATCACGCTCACCGACAGTTGGCAGGCCGTGCAAGAAACATTGGGCAACACCACTCTAAAGCCCGAGGTGCCGCGCACTTCGATCCAGCGCGCGATCTACTCTGAGTACGGCGTCGAGTTGATCATCGACGACGATGAAGTGCTGGCCATCGTGCTGCCTACGAAACAGTCGCCGCCGCTAGTGGTGCGCGAGTCGGGAACCGACGCCGATACCATGAAACTCAACGTCGGCATGAGTCGCGACGAACTCGAACAGGTGCTCACTCAAATACCCGAGTACGGACACTTCATCGATCCCGAAGCCAACTACCGGCTCTATCGGAATCTGGGCCTGGCGGTTCGAGTGCAACAAGGGCGAGTCACCGAGTTGATTGTCGCCCGCATTCCCGAAGTTCCGGTCCATTGACGCGGGCCGCCGTTTTTTCTTGCAAAAACGAGTTCGTTCCCGGCGGTAATTGGTCTATAACAGGGGGGCGCGGCCGCCGGGTCAGACGGTGCTATTCTGCACCCCCGGTCATCAATGGGCAGCCCTGGGCAGGGGTTTCGATATCGCGGCGGGCGGCTTGCGCCAGGCAAAATACACCTCAAGGTTCACGATCACCAGGAGAGCACTCACATGTTCCATTCCACTTGGCGCTATGCCGCAATTGTCTTGGCCTTGGCCGTGGTTTGCCAATTCACCGACTTGCGGCTGCCGTTTGCCCAGGCTGACGAGGCGGCCAGCAACAAGGAAGCCGAGCCGGTGCCGGGGAGCATGAGCCTGGAAGAACTGATCAAGGCGAACGACTTCGCCTTCTCGAAGCAGAAGAGCGGCATCTACGAGATCATTGCCGAGCCAGGTGCGGACTCGTTGGTCGTGTTTGCCGGCGAAACAACCGCTTTTACCGATCGGCAAGACAAGGAACACAAGATCGTGGCCCTCTGGACCACGGTGATGAAGGTCAGCCCAGAGTTCGCCGCCAAGCCGCCGGTGGCGTTCCTGATGGCGTTGAATTCATTCAACAACAAGTACGATCCGGGCAAAGTGGCTTTGAACCCCAAGACGGGCGAAGTCACCTACCAGTCGTCCTTCTGGATGGAAGCGGCCACGCCCCACACCTTGCATGACGAGTTGGTTACTGCCTTTGTCCGCCGCCCGACCATGAAAAAGGAACTTCAGCCGTACGTCGGCGAGGAGTAAATCCTCTCCCGCGCCAGTAGCGACAAAGCGCCGGTAGCGGCATACCAGTAACACCCTTCCCTTCCAGGGAGGGGCAGGAGGGAGGGTAAAGGCGTCGCTGGCCAATCAAGCCTGAACCCCTTGCCAGCATTCAAATCGATGCCGCGCAAACTGCTCTAGGCGCTCCCCGGGCGTGGCGGTACTCTCTCGCCCCCGCCTTGAATCTCATCCTACCCGAGGGCTCGGCTTGTCCGCTTTGTGCGGTTCTGGTCGATGCCGCTCACCAGCTTGCCCGCCTTTGCGCCCCATTCCGGCGCGTTCTCCAAGTCAAGGAAGATGAACATGCGTCTGACGACGTTGGTCGCTTGCGCTGCGCTGGTGGCCGTGAATGTTCAGGCGCAGCAGCAATCGTATCCACCTCCGTCGACCAATCCGGCCACTGCGGGACCGAATTACGCGACCCCGGGGGCAGTTGGAACACCCGGGACGGGGACAAGCATCTACGGCCAGGCCCCCGGCACGTTGTACGCCACACAGCCGCCCCAGAGCGCAATGCCAGGCGCGCCGCGATATGTGGCGCCGCAATACGTCGCGCAGTTGACGCCCTACGCCAATGGTCCCGCGCTGGGTGGTTCGCCAAGCGGCACGACCACGCAAACCGCCTACGCGCCCGGCCCCAATTTGCTGCCGCCGCCGGCCAACATGGAAAGCCCGCCGACGATGCCCGGGGCTCAGCCCTCCGGCAACTCGGTCAATAGTTATGCCCCGCCGACGTCCAACGATGTCGCGCCCCCGCCGGGCACGTCGGTGATGACGCCCGAAAACGGCATGACCGAAGACCGTATCGACACGTTTGCCCGCTTCTCGAAGCAGATGCACAAGCAAGGGACCGGTTGGGTCGGCGGCGCCAGCGTGTATGTGTTGCGGCCGGTCTGGACCGGCGGCAACGGCGCGACGATGCAGCGCACCGTCAACAACAATGGCGTCTTCGATCGCAACACCACGCCGTTTGATTACGGTGTCTCGGCAGTGCCTGCCTTATGGCTGGGCTATGTGGCGCCGACTGGCAACGGCGCCAGGGTGAACTTTTTCCGATTTGACCAAAAGGCGTACGCCAATTACGTCAATCCCAGCGGCACGACCGTGGTCGATCCCTTCGCCTTTGGCAACAGCGGCATGGGCCTTTTCTCGTTCAATGCCGGCTCCCTATTCCAGGCCGAAAGCATTCTGCAGATCACCACGGCCGACATCGAAGCGACACACCAACGCTGTGATCCACTTTGGAATTGGACCATCGCGGCCGGCGTGCGCTACGCGAATTTACAGCAGAATTACGTCGGCAGCGTCACGAACCCGAGCAGCGCCTTCTCGCAAATTGATTCGAATCGCCGCTTGAACGGCGCCGGTCCCACCGTGGCTTTCCAGGGGCGGCGCGGCATTGCCGACTCGAAGCTAGGCGTTTTTGGCGCGGCGCGCGGCGCGCTAGTTTTTGGCACCAGCAAACAGGTGATCCAGGAGTCTCTCCCTGGTACGACGGTCACGGCGACCGACACGATTACCGAATGGCAGGTGCTGCCGTTCGTGCAGCTAGAGGCGGGCATCGACTACCGCTACCCGTTGGCTGGTTCGACGATCATCATCGAAAACGCCTTCGTCGGTCAGACATGGTTTGGCGCTGGCTCCTCAAGCAATACGAATGTGCTCGACGGAGCGACATCGAACGCGAACCTGGGCCTATTCGGCTTACGCAGCTCGATCGGCCTGGCGTACTAGCCGAGCGTCAATTGAGCATCGCATTTTCCCAAGCCTGGAATTCCACCCCCTGGGACATTCTGGCGAGGCGCGCATTCTAGAATGGCAGCGCCACGCCAATTCCCTCGACGCGAGCTCGTCCGACGATATGCGCCGCCAGGGCCACGTCTTCCAGCGCCAGCCCCACGCTCTTGAACAGCACAATGCTGTCGGGCCGGCTGCGTCCAGTGGCTTTACCACAAACCACGGCCGCCAGATCAACCGCGCGTGAATACTTAAACACGCCGCGCGCGATCGCCTCGGCGAAATCTCCCGCTTCGTGGCGACAAGCCTCGACGCTGTCACAGACCACATTGTCCGCCCGCTCGACCGTCGCCGCGTCGATTTCCGCGCGCGTCGGCCAGTTCGATCCCACGGCACAGATCAGCGTCCCTTCGGCCAGGTCTTGCCCCTGGAACACTGGCTCGGCGCTCGACGTGGCCGTGATCACGACCGGCAAATCTTCCACGGCGTCTTGCGGCCGATCGACTTCATCGACTTCGATGCCCAGCGCTTGTGACATCTCGTTGGCGAACGCCTCGCGGCGTTCGACCGAGCGACTGTAAACAAAGGCCCGCTTGATGGGCCGGGCCACGCACAGGGCCGCCAACTGCGTGCGGGCCTGCTTACCGGTGCCGAACAGCCCAACTTCGGTCGCCCCGCGCGGCGCCAGCCACTCGGCGGCCACGCCCGTCGTCGCGCCCGTCCGTAATTGGCCCAACCGGTCGGCGTCCAGCAGCGCCACGATCGCACCCGACATGTCGGCCAGGCACATCAGGAACCGCGCCCCTTGCTTAGTCGTGGTGTAACACTTCCAGCCGACGTAGCCCAGATACGACGCCGCGGACGACATCGAGTGCAACACGATTCCCTCGCCGCGCGCTCGGACGCGGGGAACATTCTGGGCGTTGCCAGCCCCCAATTGTCGAAAAGCCTCTTCGACCTGATCGATGGCCGTCGGCATGTCGACCAGGCGATCCACGTCGGCTTCGGTCAGGTAGATGGCGGCCATGACACATCACCCTCGGGCGCGTCGGCCCTGTTCGTTCACCCTAGCGCGGCAATCGATTTGAAGTCCAACTTGAGCGAGCGGTACAAATCCTGGTAGATCGGCATGCCTCGATCGTAGACCTTTTGGTGCTGCTTGATCGGCGCTGTTTGTTGTACCACGCGAATCGTCGCGGCGCAGGCTTCCTGGATATTCTTAAAGGCGCCGGCCCCGACGGCCGCCAGCAAAGCCACGCCGTAGCCTGGGCCTTCCTCGCAGTTGATCGTGACGACCTTCGAGCCGAAGACATCAGCCTGAATCTGCCGCCAGAGGGCGCTTTTCGAGCCGCCCCCCGAAGCGCGAATCTGCTTGATCGGCACGTCGAGCTGCCGAATGATTTCTAAACAATCGCGCAAGGAGTACGTGACGCCTTCCAGCACCGCCCGCACCAGATGGGCCCGGCGATGCGCCAAGGTCAGCCCAATAAAGCTTCCCCGCGCGTCGGGATCGGCGTGCGGCGTTCGCTCCCCGGTCAGGTACGGCAGGAAGAACAGCCCCTCGCTGCCGGCGGGCACTCCTTCGGCCTCGGCATTGAGCAGGTCGTAGATCTTTTTGCCCGCTGCCTTGGCCGCCGCGGCGTCGGTCGCGCACAGCGCGTCGCGGAACCATTGCAACGACCCGCCGGCCGACAGCGTGACCCCCATCATGTGCCACTTGCCGTTCACGGCGTGGCAAAATGTGTGGACGCGCCCTTGCGGATCGAGCTTCATCTGGTCGCTGTGGACAAACATCACGCCCGAGGTGCCGATGCTGGTTGACAGCACGCCGGCATTGACCACGCCGTTACCCACCGCCCCGGCGGCGCAGTCCCCTGCCCCGCCCACCACCAGGCAATCGGTCGACAGCCCCAGCAACTCCGCCACCTCGCGCGTCAGCCGGCCGGTCACCTGCTCACTTTCATAACAGCGCGGCAACAGCGCGGCGTCAAGTTCCAGCTTGCTCAACAGCGGCTTGGACCAGGCGCGCTTGGCCACGTCCAACAGCAGCGTGCCGCTCGCGTCGCTCACCTCGGTGGCCAACTCGCCCGTCAATCGACGGCGCACGTCATCCTTGGGTAACAGCACTTTGTCGAGCTTGTCGAAATGTCGCGGCTCGTGATTGCGCAGCCAGAGAATCTTGGGAGCCTGAAACCCGGTAAGCGCCGGGTTGGCAACCAGCTTGATCAGCTTGGCCCGGCCACCGGCGCGCTGTTCGATCTCGGCACACTCGGCGGCCGTACGTTGATCGTTCCAGAGCAACGCCGGTCGAATCACTTGCCCACGCTTGTCGAGGAAGACCGAGCCATGCATCTGTCCCGACAGCCCGATCGCCCGCACGTCGGCGGGCTTCAACTTGGCTTGCTTGACGACGCGTTGCACGGTCTTGACCGTGGCGTCCCACCAGTATTGCGGATTCTGCTCGCTCCACATCGGTCGCGGCACATCGAACGAGTATTCTTCGGCAGCCGAGGCGAGCACCTTGCCTCGCTCGTCAATGGCCAGCGTCTTGGTCCCCGAGGTGCCAATGTCGATGCCGAGAAAAACGCTCATGGGTGCCGCTGCTTCCTGGGTGCTGACGTGGTGCGACGCGGCCGCCGCCGGCGCGTGACCGCGATTGTAATCCCCGCGCGCGACCGACGCCAATCGACGGCTAACACTCGCGATTGGCCGCACCTAAACGTGGCCAGCGCGTCGGCGCTAGTCGCCCACGCCGCGACTTTGTTATGCTGTGGCGCAGCCCCTGACAGCCCGTGCGAGGACGCGCATTTTGAATTCACAAGCAGCCGATTTGGCGCCCCGTCAGCGCAAGATGCTGACTCTGGTCGCGGTCGTCCTGGTACTTGCCGGCAGCGTTGTCTCGTCAACTCGCGCAGCCGACAACACGGCCTTGGCCGAGCGATTGGCCTCGGGTGTGTTGCGTTGGGGAGGCGATGCTGAAGGGGGCGCGCCGTTTCAGTTGCGCGATCCCTTGGACCCGCGACGTGTCATCGGCTTCGAGGTTGAAATCGCCGACGGACTCGCCAACGCGCTCGGCAAGCAACTCGGCAAACCGATCCGCGCCGAGTTCATGCAATACGAATGGGGCTCGCTGGTCCCGGGACTGGACAAGCGTGATTTCGACATGATCCTGGCCGGGCTTGAAATCACACCCGAGCGCCGCGCCCAGCTACGCTTCTCACGTCCCTATTACATCTATCGCCAACAACTCGCCGTCCGCCGCGATGAACAGCGGATCACGTCGCTCGAAGACTGCCTGAACATGACGGTCGGCACCCTGTCGGGGAGCGCCGCCGATCGCTTGCTCAAGTCGCGCGGCATTCGCCAGATCGTCGGCTTCGACGGGCAGATCGAGCCGTTCCTCGACCTGGAGATCGGCCGACTCGACGCCGTGCTGCTCGACAACACGATCACCACGTTCTTCGCCGAGCCGAATCCCAAGCTGAAGCTCACCGGACCAACGCTCGGTCGCGGCGAGTACGGCATCGGCATGCGCCAGGAGGACGCGGTGCTGGCCGAGGCAATCGACGCCGGCCTGCACGAGCTGATGGTCAGCGGCCAGTTGCGCGACATTTACCGCCGCTGGCACCTCTGGAACGCCGACCAGTCGGGCTTGGCCAATGGCGCCGACCGGAACGCCGAACTGGCCGGGCTCGGCTTCACGGCCGAGCGCAAGCCGCTGCCTGAGTCACAATTCCCGACAGTGAAACAAGTCGACCGGAACTTGCTGGCCGCCTCGGCCGATGACTGGACGTTCGACAAGTACGCGCCGCTGTTGGGGGCCGGCGCGGTGATGACCATCTTTCTCACCTTCACCAGCATGGCGCTGGCGATGACGATCGGGCTGGTCCTCACCCTGGCCCGACTCTACGGCCCCGCGCCGTTGCGCTACCTGGCACTCGGCTATGTCGAGTTCTTTCGCGGTGTGCCGCTGTTGCTGGTGCTGTTCTTCATGTACTTCGGGCTGACCCACTACGGCTTGCAGTTGCCGGCCGTGGCGACGGCGATCCTGGCCTTTGGCATGAACTATGCCGCTTATGAATCGGAGATTTACCGCAGCGCCATTCAATCGGTCAGCCCCGGCCAATGGGAAGCGGGCCGGGCCTTGGGCATGGACGACACGTCCGTCTTTCGCCGGATCATCTTCCCCCAGGCCATTCGCACCGCCCTGGGGCCGATGACCAACGACATGGTTGCGCTGTTCAAGGACACCAGTCTGGTCAGCGCAATCGCCGTCCACGAACTGACCGAGGAATACCGCGTGCTATCCCGGTCGAGCTTGAAGTTCGTCGAGCTGGGCTTGCTGACGGCGGCGCTCTATCTGGCGATGTCGCTACCGCTGGGTTACTTATCGCGCGCGCTCGAACGCCGCTGGGGCCAGGGTCACTAACGCGCACGCAACTCGCGAGACGTTTTCACGCCGCACCGCGGCGGCACTCCCAACCCTCGCCCCCTGTGGGAGAGGGTCGCTCGCGTAGCGAGCGGGGTGAGGGGTAAGCCACAGGCTTGCGCGACTCACAACTTCACTACCCCTCATCCGGCCTGTCGGCCACCTTCTCCCACAAGGGGAGAAGGACATGCGCGCGCTCTGTGATGATGGAAAGATTTGCCTTGCGACGCGCTTTACTTCGAGCGCGCCCCACGGCGACCGCCGCGCTTGGGCTTGGCCGGCCCCTTGGCGGCGCGCTCGGCCAGCAGGTCGACCGCCTGGTTCAGGGTCAACTCTTCGGTGGTCACCCCCTTGGGCAGCGATGCGTTTGTCGTGCCGTCAGTCACGTACATGCCATAGCGACCTTCGAACAGTTGAATCGGCTTCTTCGTCACGGGCGACTCGCCGACGACCTTCAGCGGCTCGCGCGGCGCGCCAAAACCGCGCCGGGCTTTCTTGGGCTCGGCCAGCAGCTCGAGCGACTTTTCCAGCGTCACATCCAGCGGCGAAATGTCGGCCGGCAGACTGCGCGTCTCGGCACCGCTTTTCACGTACGGCCCGAAGCGACCGTTGTGCGCCACGACTTCCTCGCCCGTCTTGGGATCGACCCCCAGCTTGCGCGGCAGCGACAACAGCTTGACCGCCATCGCCAGATCGATGTCCTCGACCTTCATCCCTTTCATCAGCGAAGCGTTCTGCGGCTTATCTTCGTCGTCGGGCAAGCCGCGCTGTACGTAGGGTCCAAAGCGGCCGGTCTTGATGAAGATCGGCTTGCCGGTGTCGGGACAGACGCCAAGCGGTTCGTCCCCTTGCGCCGCCTGGGCCAGCAACTCCTCGGCCTTGGCAATGGTCAGCTCATCCGGAGGCATGTCCTCGGGAATGCTCGCCCGGCGGTCCCCCCGTTGCAGGAACGGACCAAACCGGCCAACGCGGACCACAATGTCTTCGCCATCTGTCTGGCCGTGCCTGGGCAGCGCGATTCGATTTACCTCGGCGGCGTCGACTGTCGTGGCTTTATCGGCCAGCAGGGGCTTCAACCCCGGCCGCTCGTTACCAAAGTAGAACGATTTCAAATAGTCAACCGACGACGTCTCGCCACGGCTGATGGCGTCGAGGTCGTCTTCCATCTGAGCGGTAAAGCGATAATCGACCAACTCGGGCAAGTGCCCTTCGAGCAATTGCGAAACGGCAAAAGCCGTCCAGGTCGGCACCAGGGCGTTGGCTCGCTTCACCACGTACTCGCGCGCCAGAATTGTGTCGATGATCGTGGCATACGTGCTCGGCCGGCCGATGCCCAACTCTTCCAGCGTTTTGGTCAGCGTCGCTTCGTTGAATCGCGACGGCGGCTGGGTGGTGTGGTCCTTCGACTCCAATTCGCCGCAGGCCAGTTGCTGGTGCAAATCGACCGGTGGCAGAACTGTCTCGCGATCGGCCAACTCGGCGTCCGGGTCGTCGGAACCTTCAACGTATGCCCGCAGGTAACCAGGGAAGTCGATCGTCTTGCCACTGGCCGAAAAGACCGCTTCGGCGCCGCCGATCTTGATACTGATCCTGCGGCCGCGAGCGTCGGCCATCTGGCTGGCGATGGTCCGCTTCCAGATCAACTCGAACAGCCGGAACTCGTCGTTCTGCAGCACGTCGCGCAGCTTCTCGGGCAGTTCAAACGGGTGACCCGCCGGGCGAATGGCTTCGTGAGCTTCCTGGGCGTTCTTGACCTTGGTTTTGTATTGTCGCGCTTCGCCCGGCAAATACTCCGCGCCGTATTCCGCCTTGACCAGATCGCGGGCCGCTCCGACGGCCACACTGGCCAGGTTGGTCGAGTCGGTACGCATGTAAGTAATGTGGCCGTTTTCGTACAGGCTTTGGGCCACCTGCATCGTGCGCCGAGCCGTGAAGCCGAGCTTGCGGTTGGCTTCCTGCTGCAACGTGCTGGTCGTGAACGGCGGATAAGGGCGCGTCGTGTACGGCTTGTCTTCGAGCGAAGTGACTTCGAACTTCGCGCTGCGCAAATTCTGGGCCAGCTTGTGGGCGGCCGCTTCGTCCAACAGCAGCAACTTTGGATCTTTTAGCTTGCCGGTGGCCGAGTCAAAGTCGCGCGTGCTCGGGATGTCGCGTCCCTCATAACTCACCAACGTGGCCTGGAACGACTGGCCATTGACACTGAACGTCGCCACCAGATCCCAATAGGTGGCCGAGACGAACGCCATCCGGTCTCGTTCGCGCTCGACGATCAACCGCACCGCCACGCTTTGCACGCGGCCAGCCGAAAGCTTGGGGCGGACCTTCCGCCACAACAGGGGCGACACTTCATAGCCGTATAGGCGATCGACAATGCGGCGCGTTTCTTGCGCGCGGACCAGCGAGGTGTCGATGTCGCGCGGCGTTTCGAGCGCGGCCTTGATCGCCTCTTCGGTGATTTCGTGAAATACCAATCGGTGCGTGGGAATCTTGGGCTTCAAGATCTCGCGCAGGTGCCAACTGATGGCTTCCCCTTCGCGGTCTTCGTCCGTCGCCAGATAGAGCTGGCTCGCGTCCTTGACCAGCCCCTTCAGCTTGCGGACCTGTTCCGACTTGCCGGCGGGAATGACATAGATCGGTGTGAACTCCTGGTTGACGTTCACCCCCAGGTGGGCCCATTCCTCTTTCTTGAATTCGGCCGGGACCGCCTTGGCCCCTTCGGGCAGATCGCGGACGTGGCCGATGCTGGCCTCGACGGCGTAACCGGGGCCCAGGAACTTGCTAATCGTACGGGCCTTGGCCGGCGACTCGACAATCACCAGCGCGTGTCCACCACCTTTGGCCGGCTTAGGTGCCTTACGCGCCGCGCCACTCGATTTGGCGGCCGACTCCTCGGTTGATTTCGCCGCTTTGGATTTCGCTGCCTTCTTCGCCATGGCGTGCTCTCAACATCCGGGCCGTTCGACGGGTGTTACTCGCGGTGCGGTATTACCAGAACCAATCGCTCTCAGCAGCACTGCTTCGACTCGGAGCGTCGAAGCGGCACATTCCAATGGGCAAACGATTTACGACGTTGCAGCCGACTCGATTGGGATTGCAATTCAAGGGCTCAATCTTACAATCGGGCCGTCCGAGGCAGTCGCCCGACCGAAGTTCCAGACCACTGCGGCCGGGACTGCGGCACGCGGCCAAGCGGCCATCCGACGGTTGTTTGCGATCGTAACGTCTTGACACACACCACATTACAGTGGCAGTGCCAACTGGCATTCACGCTCGCCGACCCGGCGTAACGGGCTCGGCTTTGGTCGCCAAACTGATACAACAGGCGCTCAGACCAATAATCCGCCGCTATATCGGCTGTCAAGGGTTATTGTCGTCCGATGCGTGGCGCAGCTGCCGGTCGGCGGGGCTCGATTGCCCAAGATCGAACCAGGGCGCCAACCGCGCAAAACCTCGGCCGCTTACGAAGCGACAGCGGTTTGGAGTGAGTAGTAAGACCCCCGCCAGACGTGGCGATATTTAATACGAAAATTTTTTGTCCGAGCAGTTTTTTGAGACAAGGACGGTGTTTGTATGCCCTCTGCTCTTTCGATGTTTCGAAAGAACCAGCGCGCGCTAATGGCTGTGTTCGGCGTGCTGTTGATGATCGCATTCCTGGTGACCGGCTTCGCGGGAGGCCTGGAAGACATCATCGCGCCGCGCCGCGGCGACCCCCTGATCGCCACCAGCGCGCGGGGCAACTTCTACGCCAGCGACGCCGTCCGGCTAGTCCAATTGCGCCGCGCGGCGCAGCAGTTTTTGTTCCGCGTCAAGCTCGAATCGTTCGCGATTCAACTGTTCCAAAAGCCGATCGATGCGCTCGGCCAGCAAGACCTGCAATTGCTCGAACGGTTCATGGTGCCGCGCATCTCGAACGAGGTGTACCAGGTCACCGGCCCATTGGAAGACCGGCCCGTCATTGAAAACAAGCTGATGGCCGACGAAGCGTCGCGCCGCGGCGTGGTCTTCGACGACGACGCGATTCGCGCTTATATCAATGCCCAGACCGGCGACCAACTGACCGATGACCGGCTGAGAATCATCCTGGGCCAATTGCGATACGGCGAGCGCGCACTGCAGAGCAATCAATTGTTTGAAGCGCTGCGCATCGAGTTGTTGGCTCACAAGATGCAGGAGTTGGAACTAGCCGAGCCTCGCCAATCGCCGCTCGAGCGTTGGGAGTACTATGCCCGGCTCAAGCGTCGCGTGACGGCCGAGATCGTCGCCGTGCCGGTCAGCAGCCTGCTGGCCGAGACCTCGGCGCCAAGCGAAGTCGAGCTGCGCAAGCTGTACAACGAATACAAGAACGACGAGCCGGTGCCCGGCTCGGCCGAGCCGGGCTTCAAGGTGCCACACGAGGCGGCGTTCCAATACTTCCGCGCCGAGTTCGAGAAGTTCGTCGATGAGAAGTCGATCACCGACGACGAGATCGCCGCGTACTACGAAAAGAACAAGGACACCCGGTTCAGCTTCACGTCGCTCGATGACGAGGAACCCGCCGCCGGAACGGAAGAAAAGAAAGCCGACGACAAAAAAGAAGAGAAGCCGGCGGACGAGAAGAAGGCCGACACCAAGCGGCCCGAGGCCGCCAAGCAACCTGCCGGCGAGAAGAAGCCCGCGGAAGACAAGAAGCCGGCCGCCGAAGCGCCGAAGACCGGCGCCGAACCTGCGCCGGCCAAGACCGAACCCAAGCCGGAAGCCAAGAGCGGCCTGGACCGTACTCGCCGCTCCACCACCATCCGCTTCGCAAGCTATTCAGCCGCAGCCGATGAACCGGCCAAGGAAGATACCAAGCCGGAAGCTAAACCGGCCGGCGATGTTCCGGCCGCCAAGGAAGCCGCGCCGGCGACAACTCCACCCGCCGCGGCAACTCCCGCTTTGACGCCGTCGGCGGTTCCCGCTGGCGAAGCTCCGGCCGTCACGCCGCCGGCGCTCAACGCGCCGGGCACTGTGCCCCCGCCTGCCGTGAAAGCCCCATTGTTGGTCGACAAGTTCGAGTTGCCGCGCGACGTGCGCGAAGGGGCCACGCCCACCCACGACCCGCTGTGGAAGGTGCGCGACCGGATTCGTCGCGAGTTGGCTGTCCAGAAAGCGGGTGCCAAGATGGACGCCGCGCTGGGCAAATTCAAGCTCGAGATGCAACGCTACGCGCGCAATCGAACCGACACGGAAGTCAAGAACATGAAGGCGTCGACTCCGGCTCCGTTGCCGCCGTTGCCCACCTTTGACAACGTGCCGAAGGTCGAGGGAGTCACCTCGGGCGCCTTGGCCATGACCAGCGCCGTGAAGGTCGATCGCACCCAGGGACTGGGTTCGACCACGATCGTCAATCGGCCGTTCGTCGATTACGCCTATCGCTCGCTCAACACGTTCCAGGCCATGAACATCGACGACGACGCGGGCAACCGGTACGTGTTCTGGAAGACCGAGGACGTACCCGAGCACGTGCTTAGCTTTGAAGAGGCGCGCCCCGAGGTCGAGAAGGCCTGGAAGTTCATGGCCGCTCGCAAGCTGGCCCAGGCCAAGGCCAAGCAATTGGCCGACGAGGCCACCGCGAGCAAGAAGTCGCTCAAGGAGTTCTTCGCCGACAAGGGCTACGAGGTGACCGAGAGCCATCCCTTCTCGTGGCTGACCGGCGGTTCGGCCGGCATGGCCGACCGTGAAACCCTGCCCGAGGTGAGCGAGGTCGACGGCGTGATCGACGCCGGCAACGATTTCATGCAGTCGGTGTTCGACCTGAAGGTCGGCGACATCGGCGTCGCCGAGAACCAGCCGCACACCTACCAGTACATCGTGCGAATCACGTCGCAAGAAAAGCCCGACTCGGCGCTGCGCGAGCTGTTCGCGGCCGACAAGACCAACGAATACTCGCCGGGCTTGCGCGTGGCCCAGCAGCAAGCGGCCCTGCGTTGGCGCAACGCCTGGCTCAAGCGGATTCAACTCCAGTGGCAACGCCCGTCAACCGATTACAACCGCGACGACGGATAAGATTGGGGCGTTAGGACGCATTCGCCTACGCCTTCGCTCCCAGCAGCCACACCAGAATCCCCTTCTGCACATGCAGACGGTTGGCGGCTTGCTGGATGACCACGCTGGCCGGGCCGTCGATCACTTCGTCGGTCACTTCCTGGCCGCGCTGGGCCGGCAGGCAGTGCATGAAATAGGCCGCGTCCGTGGGAGCGTGCTTCATCAGCGCCGCGTTCACCTGATACGGAGCGAACGCCTGGCGCCGCTTTTCCTTCTCGGCTTCCTGCCCCATGCTGGTCCACACGTCGGTGTACACCGCCGCGGCGCTGCGCACCGCCGCCTTGGCGTCGGTGGTCATGGTCAGGTCAAGCTGCGGCGACTCGGCCTTCAATTGACCGAGGAACTTCTTATCGAAGTGATACTCGGCGGGGCCGGCCAGCACGAACCGCATGCCCAGCTTGCCACAACCACGCGCCAGGCTACGGGCGACGTTATTGCCGTCGCCAACATAGGCTAGCGTCAGACCCGCCAGCGTGCCGTGCAGCTCTTGCAGCGTGAAAAGATCGGCCAGCGCCTGACACGGATGCTCAAGATCGGTCAGGCCGTTGATCACCGAGCAGCCGCTGTACTTGGCCAGTTCTTCGGCCTTGCGATGCTCGCGAGCCCGGACCACGATCACGTCGGCATACTCGCCGAGCACTCGGGCAAAGTCGGCAATCGATTCTCGCCCGCCCCAACCGACGTCTTCGCCCAGAAACAGGCTGTTGCCCCCCAGGTGCGTGATGCCAGCCTCGAAGCTGACGCGCGTCCGCAAGCTGGGCTTCTCGAACAGCAGGGCCATCACGCGACCCGGCAACAGCGGCTCGCGCAGACCATCCTCGAACTTGCTCTTCAGATCGGCCGTGATCGAAAACACCCGCTCGATTTCCGCGGCGGTCACATCAGCCAGAGTGATTAAATGTCGCATAAATAAATCAACGAACGTGTCAAACGTCGGTGCCCCAGGGGCCGACAAAACAAATCGCGGGGCGTCGCCGGGCGGGCGGCGCGGCGCCGGTCATTGGTGTCGGCCCAGGTTAGACCAGCTCTTTCAGCGCGGCCGCGATGATGTCGCAGCCTTCGTGCGCTTGCTGGTCCGAAAGAGTCAACGCCGGCAACAGCCGAATCACCGTGCCGTGCGTACAATTGATCAACAGTCGCCGTTCCAGACAGCGGCGCACCACCGGCGCGCCGTCAACGGCCAATTCCACGCCCACCATCACGCCCAACACGCGGACTTCGCGAATCACGTCGCACTGGGCTTGCAACTCGGTGAACCGGCTGCGGAAGATTTCGCCCAACGCCTTGCCGCGCTCGAGCAGCCCTTCCTGTTCGATCATTTCCAAAGCCGCGATCCCGGCCCGCGCCGCCAGCGGATTGCCGCCGAACGTGGCCGCGTGCGTGCCCGGTTTCAGATACGCCGCTACTTCCGGCCGAGCCAGCATCGCGCCGCCGGCCACACCACCGCACAACGATTTGGCCAGCGTCATCACGTCGGGCGTGACGCCAAAATGCTGGTAGGCGAACCAATGCCCGGTGCGACCGCAGCCGGTTTGCACCTCGTCAAACATCAACAGCAGCTTGTGCTGATCGGCCAGTCGCCGCAGCCCCGGCAAGAAGTCAGCCGGA
Source organism: Planctomycetota bacterium (assembly GCA_018242585.1). Taxonomy (NCBI): domain Bacteria; kingdom Pseudomonadati; phylum Planctomycetota; species Planctomycetota bacterium. The sequence goes on along the minus strand of JAFEBQ010000033.1, from coordinate 115,356 downwards.
GGAATATTGACGCCGCCTTCCCCTTGCACGGGTTCAACCAGAAACGCGCACGTCTCGTCGTCGATCAGCTTCTCCGCCGCGGCCAGGTCGCCATACGGCGCATAACGGAAACCAGGCAACAGCGGCCCGATCCCTTCGTGGTACTTGGGCTGTGCCGTAGCGGTAATCGCCCCCATCGTCCGGCCATGAAAGCCGTTGGTGAAGGTGATGATCTTGTACCGCTTGCCCGCTGATTGCAGCCGAGCCAGCTTGATCGCCGCTTCGTTGGCCTCGGTGCCCGAGTTGCAGAAGAACGCCTGGCCGCCAAAGCTCCGCTCGCTGAGCGCTTTGGCCCATTGTCCCTGCACTTCCATGTGCCAGGTGTTGGGCACATGAATCAGCGTGGCCACTTGTTCTTGCACGGCGCGGACGACCGGCTCGGGGCAATGCCCCAACAGATTGCAGCCCCAACCAGGGAAGAAATCGAGGTACCGATTCCCTTCGCTGTCCCAGACATACGAGTTCTCGCCGCGAACCAGCGACACCGGATAGCGCGTGTAGTTGCCAATCACGTATTGCTGAAACAGCTTGACCGTCTCGGCCGAACTCAGCGATTCCACAGTGGCCATCTCGTTACCCTCGTGCCGACCGGGTCGGCGTGTGTCGGACGTGACTTGTTCAGTGGCGGAAAGAGGCTAAGACACCCTTCCGGCCGTCGGGTTCGCGATCGTGATGCAAAAAACGTGATCTTGCTAAAGCGTGAAAACTTTCGGACTGCGGCAGCTACCCACGGCTTTTGACGATTTCGGTCCCCACCCCGCGGCTGGTGTAGATTTCCAACAACAGCGAATGCCGCTGTCGCCCGTCGATGATGTGGACTTTCTTGATCCCACGTTCCAGCGGTTCGAGGCAAGCTTCGACCTTGGGAATCATGCCGCCGGCCACGACCCCCGTACGTATCAACTCGCGGGCCTCGGCGATGGTCAGCGACTGGATCAAGGTCTCGGGATCGTCCTTGTCGCGACAGACTCCGCTGACGTCGCTCAGAAAGATCAACTTGTCGGCCCCCAGCGCGACGGCTACTTCCATGGCGGCCGTGTCGGCATTGACGTTCAGCTTCTGTCCGCTGTCGTCGATGCACATCGACGGAATCACCGGCACGCGGCCGGCGAAGAGATAGTTCTGGATGATCGACTTGTCGACGCGCGTCACCTGGCCGACGTAGCCCAAGTCGATCCGCTCGCCATTCTCGCCCGGCAGCGTGATCCGCTCGCCGTGCAACACGTTCAGCATGCGATGAAAGTTCAACGGCGCGGCCAGCCCGCTCAGCTCTTCGATGCGGGTGGCGATCATCTCGTTGGTTTCGTGGGTCAGCACCCGTTCGACGATGTCGCGCGTGGCGGCGTCGGTGAACCGCCGCCCCTGGATAAAGTGGGGCTGCAAGCCGGCCTCTTTCATCGCCCGACTAATCGCCGCGCCGCCGCCGTGAATCATCACGGGGCGCATGCCGACGGTCTCCATGAAGATCACGTCGAGCAGCAAGTGCCGCAATGCGTTTTCATCTTCCAGCACGCTGCCGCCGAGCTTGATGACCGTGATTTTGTCGCGAAACTTGCGGATCCATTCCATGGCCTCGATCAGTACATCGGCCTTGCGAATGGCGGTTTCGGTTTTGATCGGACGTGCCGGCTTGGAACCGGCAGCATCGCTGGCGACCATCGGCGTTGAACCTCGGCAAATCGTTCGCGCCCGGTCAGGTGTGACCCGTGGCGCAGGTAGCAAACCACCCATTGTAGAAATGGCCCCGGGGGGTTGCTAGTGGGCCGATAGCACCGGGACTGGCCGAAAACGGCCCGATTTGTCACATTGGTCGGGCTCGTCCTCTGTTTCGATTTTGTTCGACCACGGCCCCTGACTATCGATGCCCGACATGACGCAAACTTTGGCCATTGTCCTGGCCGCCGGCAAAGGGACGCGGATGAAATCGGACCTGCCCAAGGTTCTGATTCCGGTCCTTGGTCGCCCCATGATCGAATATGTGCTCGACACGCTCGATACGGCCGGCATCGACCAGACCGTCGTGGTTGTCGGCTATCGGGCCGAGCTAGTGCGCGAGCTGGTCGAACGCCGCCCGCGCGTCAGGACAGCGCTGCAGGCCGAACAGCTTGGCACTGGCCACGCCGTGATGATGTGCCGCCAGGCGCTGGCGGCGCACGATGGCCCCGTGCTGATCGTGGCGGGCGATTCACCCATGCTCACGGCGCGCTCGGTGGGAGCTTTGCTCGATGAATACCAGCGCACGCGCCCAGCCTGTTTGCTGGGAACCGCGCACAAGGACAATCCGCAAGGACTCGGTCGCGTGGTTCGCGACGCGGCGGGCAAGTTCGTGGGCATTGTCGAAGAGAAGGACGCCACGCCCGAACAGCGCCAGATTACCGAAGTAAACCTAAGCTGCTACGTCTTTGACAGCCGCGCGCTGCTGGCGACGTTGGACCAACTGAAAGCCGACAACGCCCAGCGCGAGTATTACCTGACCGACTGCCCAGGTTTGCTACAGCGCGCCGGCCAGGCGGTCGAAGCGCGAGCGGTGCTAACGGCGCGCGAGGCGCTGAGCATCAATACCGTCGACGAGTTGCGCGTGGTCGAAGAGGCCCTCCGAGGGGCCAGCTAACCGAAAGGTTCGCGCGATTTTACGAATCTACCGCGGGCGCGGTGGCTGGGGAGCTGATATTCGGGCGTAATTCCCGCGTGATTTTTTCTCCGCCGCACGCAGCCCGAGAGTTTTCTTGTTACAATCGGGATTCACCGCTGGCCGCCGCTCGGATCGCTGGGCCAGCGCAATCTGGCCCGCGGCATCCCTGCACTTGCTCACTCCCCGGCTTCCATGAACGATCTGAAAATCTTTAGTGGACGCGCCAACCCCCCCTTGGCTCGGCGCATCTGCAACTATCTGAACTTGCCCATCGGCGCGATCACCATGGGCAATTTCCCCGACGGGGAAATCCAGTGCAAAATCGAGGAAGACGTGCGCGGCCGCGACGTGTTCCTGATTCAACCCACGTGTCCCCCCGTGAATGAAAACCTGATGGAACTCTTGATCATGATCGAGAGTTGCAAGCGGGCCAGCGCCGAGCGCGTGACCGCCGTGGTGCCGTACTACGGCTACGCGAGGCAGGATCGCAAGGATGAAGGACGTGTGCCGATCACGGCCAAGCTGGTGGCCAACTTGATGGTGCGAGCCGGCGCCGATCGCGTGCTGACCATGGACTTGCACGCGCCGCAGATTCAAGGTTTCTTCGACGTGCCAGTCGATCACTTGTACGCCGCGCCGGTCTTGAACAACTACTTCAAGGCGATGAACTACCACGAAGACGACATTGTCGTGGTCAGCCCCGACGAAGGAAGCATCAAGCGCGCCCTAGGGCACGCCAAACGCCTTAACGCCCGGATCGCCGTGGTCGACAAGCGCCGCAGCAGCGCCGAGAACACTCGCCAGGAAAACATCATCGGTTCGAGCGTGGTCGGCAAGACCGCGCTGATGTTCGACGACATGATCAGCACCGGCGGCAGTATTTGCGGCGCGGCCAAAAAGGTGGCCGAAGCCGGGGCCAAGGAAATCTACGTGGCCGCCACGCACGGCGTGCTGTGCGGCCGGGCAATCGAATACATCGCCGACGCGCCCATCAAGAACGTCGTGCTGACCGATACGATTCCGCTAGCGCCGGAACGGAAGCTGGACAAGATCGTCGTGTTGAGCGTTGACGAGTTGCTCGGCGAGGCGATCAAACGCATTCACCGCAACGAATCGGTGAGCCGGCTGTTCGTCTAAAGCTCGGCGCACGCAAGCCCAAGGTTTTCACCCCCGGAACCTTACTTCGGCGCAGGTGCCGAATTGCTCGGCACGGTCACCGGATCGGGCTCGTTGGCCAGATCAGCGAGCGATTTCCTCTTCGGAGGGCCAGGACGTTGCGGCCTACTTAGGGGAACAGTAGTCGGCATCGTATCGGGCGCCGACGAGCCACTCGACGGGACCATAAAGCCTGGCAGCTTGTCGTAGATGCCCAGAAAGTCCGCCGGGCGGCCGCGCAGCCAGATCAACGCCACGTCGGCAATCAGAATGCCAACCGCTCCGCCCAGCACGATGCCGGTCATCATTACGACCATCGGCATGATGCTGTTCTTTTTCTTGCGGCGGCGTGGCGGCGGCGAACGGTAGGCCTCGGATGGCTCGGCTATCGCGGCCCCTTCGGCCGCCAGTCCGTAGCCTTCCCCTTCGGTCTCGAAGGCAGTCTCACCTTGCTCGGTGTAGCTGCCCCAGCCGTCCTGTTCACGGAGGGCCTCGTGCGCTGGTTCTTGAACCGGCGGAGCAAAACCAGTGGCGGCCGAGGTCTCGTCCCAGGCCGTGGGCTTGCCAAGCTCGACATCTTCGTCGAGTTCGTCCTCGTACTCGACGATGTCTTCGTACGCCTTCAGCACCTCGGCGGCCGCCTCGGGGGTCAAACTACCCGTTGCGTCAATCACCGACTCGACCGGGCCGATGGCGTGTGAATTGTATTCGGGTTCTTCGTGATACGGCCGGGCGCTCTCGGGATCGTCAAAGTCGCTGGCCAATGTCGAGGAACCTTCGGCCGCACTGAGCGACGCGTACCAGGCGTCGTTGGGCGAGCCGTCCATGGTCGGGTACGAGCCGTTCGTGCCGTGGTGCTCGACCGCACCTGCGCCGACGCCTTGCAGGGCCACCGCCCCTTCGCCGGCGGCCGACTCGTCGCTCCAGGCATGTTCCGCGTGGGTTTCCACCGCCGGAACGGCGCACGCCGTCGAGGTCGTCGTCACCATACCGGTCGCCACTTCGACCGGAGCGTCGGCGGCAACGGCCATAGGGGGCGCGGCCACGCACTGGCCCGCGACTTCGGAAATCTCGAAAATGGCCGTGCAATGAACACAGCGTTGCCGCCGGGTGATGTCGGCAATCGATTCGAGCAACAAGCTCCCTCGGCAGTGAGGGCATTGGCAAATGCTGAACATCAGGAGCGGTCACCTGAAAACAAGGCGGCGGGTTCGGTCGCGGCACGATAGCCGGACGCCATCGAACCGATCGACGCGCGACGACAAGGCTGCCCCGTCGCGCGCGGCATCGTCCCGTCGGCCAGGGCTTCGATGAGTCGGCAGACCGGCGGCACGTACCCCAGTTTAACAGCCCGAAATCCGAATCCTAGGCGCAGGTGGGACATTCCCCGCGGTTTAACTCCCCCGGCCAAGCGGCAAATCCGGGCCAATCGACACCGCCAGTTTGTGCCACGCCGACGGGGCGTGAAATGGCCGAAGCCGGCCGCGACTATAAGCGGTAGAGCGGCTCGTATTTGCTTCGCAAATAGGTCATCAGCGGCGCGTGGTCCAGCGGCTTCTTCGTGGCGCGGCGAGCCAGTTCGGTGGCCGACCAGCGCTGGCCGTGGCGGTGAATGTTCGTCCGCAACCATTCGAGCAGCGGCGCGAATTCTCCGCGCGCCAACATGACGCCCAGCCCTCCCAAGTCCTTGTCGGCCTGATCATAAAGTTGCGCCGAGTACAAGTTCCCCAAGGTGTACGTGGGGAAGTAGCCAATCAGTCCGGCGCTCCAGTGAATATCTTGCAACACACCATCGGCGTCGTTCGGCGGCACGATGCCCAGGAAGTTGTGGTACTTTTCGTTCCAGGCCTGAGGCAAGTCGTCAACTCGCAAGTCGTCGGTCAGCAGCGCCTGCTCCAACTCGAAGCGAATCAAAATGTGCAAGTTGTACGTCGCTTCGTCCGCCTCGACACGGATCAGCGACGGCTGCACGTCATTGACCGCCGCGTAGAACGCATCGAGCGATACGTTGCCCAGGGCGTCGGGAAACGCCTGCTGCGCCGCCGGGAACATGTGTTGCCAGAACGGGCGACTGCGCCCGACCAGGTTTTCCCACAGTCGCGACTGCGATTCGTGAATGCCCAGTGAGACCGCTTCGGCCATTGGCAAGCCGAATTGATCGCGCGGCAGCCCCTGTTCGTACAGCCCGTGCCCTGCTTCGTGGAGTATTCCAAAGAAGCCGGCGTTGAAGAACTTCTCGTCATACCGCGTGGTCAGCCGGATGTCCCCAGGCCCCAGCGTGGTACAGAACGGATGGGCCGTCACGTCCAGCCGCCCGCGCTCGAAGTCAAAGCCAATGCGCCGCGCGGCCTCCTGACCGAACTGCTGCTGTGCCGCGACGGGAAAGGTGCGTTCGAGCACGGTGGTGGCAGGTTTGTGCCGGCTAGCGCCGATGGCCGAGACCAGCGGGACCAACTGCTCACGCAACTTGGCAAGCACGCTGGTCAGCTCGCGAGTGCGCTCCCCTTGCTCGTAATCGTCCAACAATGCGTCGTAGATGTGCTCGGTATATCCGATCGCCTTGGCCTGCTCGCGCTTCAGGGCGTACATCTGGGCCAGTGCCGGCTTGAACAACTGGTAATCATTCTTCGCCCGAGCCTCTTGCCAGATTTGCTGTCCGCGAACCGCGGCTCGTGCCAGTTCTTCGACCAACTTCTTGGGGAGCTTGGTTCGCTTTTCGTAGTGGTACTTCAACTGGCGAATGTTCGCGGCCGCGTCGCTTTCCTTGTCAGCTGCCAGAGGACCGCTGGCCAACTCGTTCAGCCAGTCGCCGAGCTTGAGAGCGGTTTGCCGCTCGTGAATCAGACCGGCTAGCAGGGTCATCTGTTCGGCCCGGTGATCGCCGCCGGCCGAGGGCAACATACAACGCTCGTCCCACCCCAGCAGGGCGTCGATCGACGTCAGCAGCGCCGTCTCGCGACAATGAGCCACCACCTGCGCGTAAAGCTCTTCGTGCCTGGCAACCATCGGCGTAACTCTCCCCTGACTTTGGCGTGCGATGAATCCGTTCCAATGTCGGCGGCATTCTAGCACAGATTGACGCCACGCGGCGCGTAGCCGATGCTAATCGTTGTCCCGCTCTCGCGCCAACTAGCAACTCGCAACCAGCAACTAGCAACTTCTCCCATGCCCGACACTCCACTCGATTGCCTGGTGATCGCACCTCATCCCGACGATGCCGAATTGGGTATGGCCGGCACGATCATGCGGATGCAAGACGAGGGCCTGCGCGTCGGCGTGCTCGACTTGACCAGCGGCGAGCCGACGCCGCGCGGCTCACCCGAGATTCGCGCCCGCGAGACCGCGGCCGCGACCAAGGTGATGGGGCTGGCTTGGCGCGAGAACCTGGGGCTGCCGAATCGTTCACTCGAGGCCACGCTCGAAAATCGCGCCAAGCTGGCCGCCGTGTTCCGCCGCGCGCGACCGCGGACGTTATTCGCGCCGTATTGGGTCGACGCTCATCCCGATCACGTGGCGGCGACCGAACTGATCGAAGCGGCCCGCTTCTGGTCCAAGCTGACCAAGACCGATTTGCCGGGCGAGCCGCACCATCCATCGCGCGTGTTGTATTACTTTTGCGTCCACCTGCGGGTGGTCGCCCAGCCGGCGTTCGTCGTCGACATCAGCCCCTATTGGGAGCGCAAAAGAGCGGCGATCGAGTGTTATCAAAGCCAGTTCATCACGGGCCGCCCGACGGCGCCGCCGACGTTCATGGACCGACTACGCGATCAGGCGGCCTACTGGGGCTGGGCCATCGATCGGGCCTATGGCGAGCCCTTTGCCAGCCGCGAAGCAATCGGCGTCGAGCAACTTCGAGGACTCATCTAAGCGCCCGGTGACGCCAAGAATCAGGCGGCACGGCGGAGCGGCACTTTTGGCTCGATCGGTAAAGCAACCGCCGGCGCGACGGGTGGATTAAGGCCCCATTTGCGCAGCCAGCGGCCATAGGACCGCAGATGCAACCAGGCGTCGCGCGAAAGCAAACGCTTGCTGGCCCGTTGCTCGAAGTGGTAACAGTACGTCGCGCCGTTGAACATCACCTGCCAGCCGGCCGCGCGGATGCGCGTGCAATAGTCGACGTCTTCAAAATACTTGGCAAAGCCGGTGTCCAAGTGCCCGACCTGCTCGATCGCTTCGCGCCGCAGCAGCATGAAACAGCCCGAGACCCAATCGCATTCAAACTCGGTGTACTGGCTGTGGTGTTGATTCAGATAGCGATGCACCGTGCCAGCCAGGCGTCGCCCACCGGGCAGCCGCCGCGCCGCGATGGTCCTCAGGCGTTGATACTGCCGCGCTGGAAACCCGTACTCCCCCGTCGGGTGGAACAAGCGGCAAACGCTCAGCCCACATTGAGGGTGCTCGTCCATGAAGCGGACCATCTGAACCAGACATTGCTCATCGGGTTCAAACATCATGTCGGTGTTCAGTAGCAAGACATAGCGGGCGTCGGCCACGGCGAGAATACGATTCAAATTGGGCGCATAGCCCAGACGCGATTTATTGCGCACCACGATCGATTCATCGAACTGATTACGCCAGCGGTCCACGCCGTCGGCCGAGGCGTTGTCGACCAGGACCAGGCGCATCCGCAGGCCGTCCCCCGAACGGGCCAGGGACTCGACCAGCGGGCCCATGAACTGTCGCTCATGGGTATAGATCACTCCAATGTCCAAATCGCGCGGCCGCGCAGCGTTCGCCGGCGCGGGACGATGGAGCGTGATGATTGAGGAATCGGTCATCGCACTGCCCAAGGATGGTTCCCCTTGGGGTTTCAAAGTTGAGACTTGCTAGCAGTAACGGGCCATCAATTGCCGCGGATTCTATCGGCGACTTCCAAAACGTCACAAGATCAGCCATTCCCAGCGCTGCTGGCATCGCGAGTCGCGACGCATCAAAAGTGGCCGAGGTCGCCGCCCAGACAGCGGTTTCCGAATTGACGCCAGCAGCCTAAATCGCTTCAATACGCCCCCTAACTGCCGCACCCTCGACGGGGTGGTGGGCCGCCGGGCAAGGAAGCTCGCGCGGCAACGCGTGCTCGCGCAGGCGAGCACCTGACGGAGCGACTGCGTGGATCGATTTTGGCCCTTCATCGCTGGACTAGTGGCGTCGGTGTTGCTGACGCGCGTGGTCCGCGTGTTGGCGGCGCGCTGGAACATGGTCGACGCCCCCGACGGCCAGCGCAAGCTGCAAGCTCGGGCCGTGCCCCTGTGGGGCGGGGTCGCGACGTTTGGCGCGCTGTTGGTCGGTTTGCTCGTAGCCCGCGAGGGCTCGTTCGCTCACCTGGAAACCTTCGACCAACTGGTCATCTCATTGCTGGTTTCGACGACGCTGATTTTCGCCGTTGGCTTCATCGACGATTGTTACGAGCTGCGCGGTCGTTTGAAACTGCTGCTGCAGATCACGGCGGTACTGCCACTAATTGCCGCCGGGCACTACGTCCAGCACATTGCCATCTTTACCCATGAGTTCGACCTGGGCTTGCTCGGCGTACCACTGACCATGCTCTGGTACGTCGGCTGCATCAACGCACTGAACTTACTCGATGGCATGGACGGCAACGCCAGTGTCATTGGGCTGGTCGGCACCATTGCGGTGGCCGTGATTGGTTGGCACCACGGCCACGAGCACGTCTCGCTGGTGGCGTTGGCGCTGGCCGGATCGCTGGCCGGGTTTCTGTTCTACAACCGTCCTCCGGCCACAATTTATCTGGGTGACTGCGGCAGCACGGTGATCGGCTTGCTGCTGGCGGTGTTGTGCGTCGAAGGGGCCATGCTCTCCACCGGCGCCGTCCGCGTGGCAGTGCCCGTCGTGATCATGACGATCCCGATTCTCGATACGACGCTGGCCGTGGTGCGACGTCGGCTCACCGGGCGACCGTTCGACGCTGGCGACCGCGGGCACATTCATCACCGGCTGCTCGAGCGCGGGATGAACACCTGGCAGGCGCTAGGGCTGATGGCCAGCTTGTGCCTGATTACTGGCGTGGCGGCGACCGTGGCGGCGTGGCTCAATAGCGAGCCGCTGGCCTGGGTGGCGGCGCTGCTGGTGATTGTCGGCATGGCCCAATTGCGATACTTCGGCAACTACGAGTTGGGGCTCGTCAAACTGTTCGCCGCCGCTCAACTCGGCAACCTGGCCAGCTCGCTGAACTCGCCGACGACAGCCCGAGAATTGGCCGCCCAGCAGCCATTCCCTCAACAAAGTTTCGACCAGGCCTGGCAGCAATTGACTAGTGATGTTGGTCGGTGGCGGGCCGAGCGACTGGAATTTCATTTGCACCACCCACGATTGTCCGCCGCTTCGCGCCAGTGGTCGAATCCTGGTCACACGCACGAAGAAGCCTATCAATGGCGCATGGCGATGACATTCGCTCTCGCGACCGACGCGCACTATGAATTGATCGTGTCAGGAAGCGACAAGCTGAGTACCGAACCCTGGTATCTGGCGCAGCTTTCGACCGCGCTGCACCGCTTTGGCCGAGCCTGGGTCAGTCGGCTGGACGACGCCGATGTCCTGCCGCTGCACGTCTTTGTCTCGAAATCCGAGACCGACGAGCGACGCCGCGACGCCGCGTAAGCTAAGCTGGCGATATGCGTTCTCGACGCTAACCGTCCCTCGGCTTGTTGATTCAAGTTGCGATGGCCAACTCCGGCGAATCGAATCTTTCCATGCCACGCCGACTCGCTTACGGTTGCCTGGCCGCTTACTGGTTGGTGATGTTCACAGCCACCCATTGGCCGAGCGTGCGCTTCGCCGAGCAGCGCGTCACCCATCTCGATAAAATCTTCCACTTCAGCGCGTATGCCGTGCTGATGGTACTGCTGGTGGTGGCTCAGCGAGCCAGGCGCGGGGATCTAGCCAACGGTGCGCGATCCTGGCTGGCGCGATGGGGAGTATTGTTCATCACGGTTGCCGCGTATGCCGCCTTCGACGAACTGACGCAACCCTACTTCCGACGCGACGCCGATTTCTACGACTGGGTGGCCGATCTTGCGGGCGCGACAATTGCAGCGATCGCCTGTGCGCGCTGGTTCCCGCCGCGCTAATCGGCCAGCAGTTGAGCATGGGGCGCGAGCAAGTTGGCGTAAACCGCCCACACGCCCACCACCACCATCGCTCCCATCGAGATCCACAGCATCACGTCCCACAAGCGCCCCGGCGCCACGCGCGGGTCGCAGTGCTTGTAGCGATTCCAGATCGCCATTCCACCCAGCATGGGCAGCATCAGTGTCTGCATGAACCCGCTCCAGGCCACCAGCCGGCCCGGATCGCGCCAAAAGATGTAGCAGAGCAGGCAAATGATCGGGAACGCACCGCTCAGCAGCTTGACCCACCATTGGCGATCCGCCTCGGTTCGCGCCCCCAGATGGAACGCGCGCAGCGCATCGGCCACCACCCGCGAGTGGCCAGCCAGCGCCACGAAGAACGTCGAATATAGCACCGCGAATGCGCCGATCAGAAACACGTACTGTCCGGCCCGGCCGAAGACGTCGGTGTACATGGCCGCCAGGTTGTAGACCAGTTTGAAGCCGGTCATGTCCAGTCCGCGCTTGTTGAGCACCGCCGCGCCGAGCATGTAAAAGGCGATCGTGGCAAAGGTGTAGATCACCATCGAGCACCACGAGTCCCAACGCATCACCCGCAGCCAGCCCCGCGCTCGCTCGGCCCAGTCAGCGCCCGCGTTGCGCACACCGACGAAACTGGCGTAGCCTTTTTCCAAGCACCAATACGGATAAGCGATCAGCTCGTTGGCTCCCACGCCAATGATGCCAAACGTCGCCAAGGCCGTGACCAGCGGGTCGTCCTTGCCGACTTTCTCGGGCAAGTGGAACGACAGCCCGTGACGAATATCGGCCCACGAGAGTTCGATGTCGCTGAAGAATGGCAGGGCCGCGACGTCGAACATCGTGACCAGCGTGAACCCGGCCACGAGGATCGTCGAGACTGTTTGAATCAGATTGTACCGGCCCAGGACAAGCATGACCGAAGTGGCCACGGCGACGATGATGCTCCAGACCACGTCGTCACAGGTCAGCACTTGCTGCAGCTTGGCGATGGAGATGTCGGAGAAGCCGTTGATGACCGGCATGGCCGCGCCGGTTTGCAGGTGATCGATAAAGTCGCCGCGCAGCGGAAACGTCATGGCCAACGACTGGCCGACGCCGCCACAAATGCCCCCCAACTGCGCCAGCGAGGTGAGGAACATCGCCAGCCAGAACCAGACCATCCAGCTCACACCAAGCTTCGGCTGGACCATGTTCATGGCTTCCATCGTCGAGCGACCTTCGACGATGGTGAACCGGCCGATCTCGACCTGGACAAAAACTTTGACCACGCAGCCGATCAGGATCAGCCACAGCAGCGAGTAGCCTGCTTCGGCCCCGGTCTTGGTCGTGAGGATCAGTTCCCCCGAGCCGACGATCGAGGCGGCAATGATCAGGCCCGGCCCCAGTCGCTGGAGAATGCCCCACGGCGTGGTCGGTGCGGCCAGCGTTCCAGTTTCGTCAGCAGCCGCCGGCACAGGTCGTTCGGGCATAAGCAGAGTCGCAATCGCTGAGTAGGTTGGGCATGCCGGCATCGCGACAGAACACGAGACGAAGAATCGCCCCCGATCGCGCGTGCTGACCGTGAAAATGGTGCCCCGCGATTACAACACGCCACGCTAGCACTGTCCAGCGCGCGATCGGGCAAAAGAGAGCCGATGGCCTGCGAGGAGTCGCCGTGTAGGCGACAAGGGAGCGTCAGAAGTTGCCTATGAGCGCATCGCCCGACGCGAGAGCCGGGCCGGCGGACGCGGGGCCTCGTCATTGGGCAGTGGTTCGGCGGCCGGAGTCGGCTCCTGGCGCGGCTCGACCTCTTCGTCGGTGACGTTCTGAGCGGCCCGCGGGTCGCTTCCCAGGATCGAACCACGACGCTCGTTCCAGCCATAACCGTGGCCATCTTCGTCGATCACCGCACCGCAGTAATCGTACGGGTGGCGGCACATCGAGCAGCCGGTGCCGATGAACCCAGCGACGATCAAGCCCCACAGAAGCGAGCGGCGAGCCATAGCGACCTCTCACGGCAAGGAATTCAGACCGATGATTGGCGAGTAACGGAGCGTACTCATCTATCATCGGCCAGAGAGCGGCCGGAGAATCGGCAAATTTCCCCCAGTCGGAAAAGTCACGCTGCGGAAGCCTTGCCAGCATGGACCAATGACCGCTGCACCTGAACGTCGGGTGCCATGCTCAAACTTCTTGTTTGAGCATGTGAAGCATCATACAGCATGCTCAAGCCTTGAGGGCTTGAGCATGGCACCCCTCGCGAGTTGCGACTAGGCAGCCGCGCGCTGGCGATGCTTTGCTAGCAACTCGCCGTAGAGGGCTTCATGCCACTGGGCGACGTGGGCCCAGGAATACTGTTGGGCCAGCGCCGCTGCTCGCACGCCCCAGCGGTCGGCCAGCGCCGGGTCGGACACCAGCCGGTCAATCGCCCCGGCGAGAGCGCCCGAACTTTCAGCCGGCACGACCAGGCCCGTTTGCTCGGGTTCAATCAAGTCGGCGAGTCCCGGCAGGTCCGTGACGATCGCCGGTCGGCCGGCGGCGTAGGCTTCGACCACGACCAGGCCGAACGCTTCCCAGCCGCGCGATGCCACGACTAGCGTCAGGGCGTTTTGCAGCAGCCACGTCTTGGCCTCGCCGCGCACCGTGCCGGTGAAGACGATCTGCCGTGCCAGGCCGCGCTCGCGGACGACGGCTTCCAACTCTTCGCGTTCGTCACCATCGCCGGCGACGACCAGGATCAACCCTGGATGCTTCGCCGCCAACTGGGCCATTGCTTCGATCAGCAAGTCGACGCCTTTTCGCCGGCTTAAACGGCCGAGAAAGAGCACATACTTGCCAGCTTCAACCCTCGCATCGAGTTGCGCCGGTCGCGGCGGCCGAATCGCGAACGGGGCCAGATCGACGCCGTTGGGAATCTGAATCGTGGGTGCATGCCGCGCGTCGAGCTTGTCGAACTCGGCGGCATTGAATCGGCTGATTGCCACCAAGGCGTCGGCGGCGCGCAGCGACTGCGAGAACCGCTCGGGCAGGCCGCGCTTGCGCAGCCGGGCGTTGCCCGCGTACACGTCGCCACCGTGGCTGGTGATGACCACCGGCACGCCGAGTTGCTCGCGGACCAGCGACGACAAATACCCGGTCGGATAGACGCTATGGCAATGCAGCACGTCAAATGGATGACGTCGGTAGTGTTGCACCAGGTAGCGGCGATAAAAGTCAACGAAGCGGTGCGTCGACCAGAACCGCGGATGCCGGAAGACGGGATAGGGATACCGCGCGTCGTCGACCTTGTACCGCCAGCGCGGCCGCTGGGCCAACACCGTGATCTGGTGTCCGCGAGCCGAGAGGGCGCGACTCAGCGCGTCGACGACCACTTCCTGGCCGCCCACCTTGGGCAGCGCCGTCTCGGTAAACATGCAGACGCGCATGGCAAGCTCTCGCGGCAGGGCGATGGATGAACAGCCGCGACATGAGACCCGCTTTGCCCCAGTGCGCCAAGATCAGGCGTGCTGGCAAGGACTGACAGCACTGCTTAGATTTTTTGCAGCACAACTTACTGACTATCGGATGGCCCGGCCGCTTGCGGCCGCGGTTGCGAAGCAACAAGAAAGACGTTTCGCTCGGTTCATGGCCATTGAAGATTTCGACGCAGCGATTGTACGCTCGCGCGTTCTTCTCGTCGCTGACGCGACCACGGCCGCAAGCGGCCGGGCCACCCGGACTGTTTCCATGAAAAAAGCCGCGCTGGTTGCCCAGCGCGGCTTTCCGTTGCGACATCAAGTTTTGCGAACCGTCGTGGCCTTAGGCTTTCAAGACCTGCGTCACGCCGGGGACGGCGACCGCCGCCTTGGGCGGTTCGGCGCTCCACGAGTACTCGCTCGGGGCCAGGCTGATGTTCGAGTTCAGCGCGTCTTCCCACTTGATCATCTGGCCCGAGTAGGTACACATACGGCCCAGCACCGCCACCATCGAGCTGAGCGCGCCCCGTTCCCCTTCATTGATCGGAGCGCCCGATCGAATGCTGGCGATCAAGTCGTCGTGCTCGGTCTGGTACGGGTTGTTCTTCTCGCCGCGATACCGCCATTGGTCCTCGCCGGTCTTGATCGACGCGGCGCTGACGTCGGCCACACCCTTGGTCCCTTGGGCGTGCTCGGTCACGCTGTCCCAGCACTTGGGAATGTGACGGCAGTAGCTGAACATCCGCGAACCGTCTTCGAATTCGTATTCGACGGCGTGGTGATCATAAATCTCGCCATAGTCTTCGCCGGTGCGGACCTGACGACCGCCCATCCCTTCGGCCTTGATCGGCCAGCCGTTCTTGACCCAACAGCCGACGTCCAGGTTGTGGATGTGCTGCTCGCAGATGTGATCGCCGCACAGCCAGTTGAAGTAGTACCAGTTGCGCATCTGGTATTCCATTTCGGTCAGGTCCGGCTTGGCCTTGACCAGATCGGCGCGCTTCTTGACCCACACGCCAGCACCGTTCCAGTAGACGCGCTGTGACACGACGTCGCCAATCGCGCCGTCGTGAATACGCTTAATCGTTTCCAGGTAGGTCAACTGGTGCCGGCGTTGCAAGCCGACGCCGACGGCTAGCCCTTTTTCCTTGGCCTGGCGGGCCGAGTCGATGACCATCCGCACGCCTGGGGCGTCGACCGCCACCGGCTTTTCCATGAACACGTGCTTGCCGGCCGCAACAGCCGCCGAAAAGTGAATCGGCCGGAAGCCCGGAGGCGTGGCCAGGATCACCAGGTCGACCCCCGAGGTGAGCACCTGCTTGTAGGCGTCAAAGCCGACAAAGCGGCGTTCCTGGGGCACATCGACTTTTGACGCGCCAAGTTTCTCGATGCTCTTCAACGCGCTGTCGAGCCGATCCTGAAACGCATCGCCCACCGCCACCAGCTTGACGTTCGGGTCAGCCTGCAAGGCCTGGTTCGCCGCGCCAGTGCCACGACCGCCGCAGCCGATCAGCCCGATGCGGATCAGATCGCCGCCACCGACATGGGGCTTGGGCAACGGCTTCTCGTCGGCGGCGCGGGCCGACAACGCGCCAAGCGCCGTAGCGCCGGCCACCGCGACCGACGACGTGCGCAGGAAATCACGGCGCGAAGGAACAGCGCCGGGCGTCCAGATCTTGCTCATGTTCGATTCTCCAAAGGCGGGATGATGGAAAAGCGGAGGGGGGGTAATGCTTTCAAACAAATGACCGATGACCAAGTCTCAATGACCAAGGGCAGAAGGCTGACTCGCGCGTAGCGCCAATCACTAGTTGCGGGTTTTGTCGTCCATGCCGTATTGGGCTTTCTTGTCGGCTGGCGGTTCTTGCAACGGCCGGACGACACGGATGCCAACGAACTGGGCATCGGTGTAGTACCAGACGCTTTGCGGAATCTGAGGATCCTGCTGCTTCCAATCTTTGTGCGAACCGCGACGGGCCGCGCTGCGCAATTGCTCGGGATCGTCGTCCCACGAGCCGCCGCGCACCACGCACGGCTCGATCACCTTGGGAACGTCAAATGGGTCGGTCTCGACCTTGCCGGCCCCCTGTGCGTAGAAGTTGGCGTCGTAACCGTCGGCGCACCACTCGCACACGTTGCCGTGCATGTCGTACAAGCCCCAAGGATTGGGCTTCTTCTGACCGACTTTCTGGTACTTTTCCTCGCTATTTTCGTAGTACCAGGCGTAGTCGCCTAGCTTCGATTCATCGTCGCCGAACGAATACTTGGTGGTTGTCCCGGCGCGACAGGCGTATTCCCATTCGGCCTCGGTCGGCAAGCGATAGTACCGGCCCGTCTTGGCGCTGAGCCATTCGCAATACTTTTTGGCCGCGTGCTGGGTCATGCTGATCGCGGGGTTCCGCTCCTTGCCCATGCCGAAAGTCATGTCGGTATAAGGCTTGGTCGGGCGGACCAAAGCATCGGCCAGCTTGTCGAGCGGCGAGGGGTCTTCTTGGCGAATGTTCCGCTGGTGGATGTCCAGTTGGAACATGAATATCTCGTACTCGTCCCAGGTGACTTCGTACTTACCCATCCAGAAGGGCGAAATCTTCACCTCGTGTACCGGGCCTTCGTCGGCCTTGCGTTTGGCTTCGCTGTCGGGACTTCCCATGCGAAACGTCCCGCCGCGAATCGGCACCATCTCGAACGTGGCCGAGGTGTTGTTGATCTTGTCGGTATAGGGCTTCATCTCGGCTTCGGTCGCCGCATTGGCGTCGGGCACGTCCAGCACCGGCTTGGCTGCCAGGGCGTCGCTCGCACCAGCGCCGGCAAATAGAATTGCCAACAAAGCCGCGCCCGCCGCTTGCCGCGCGGCAAAGTTTGTCAGTAGGCTGCACCGGTCGGCAAACAAGCGGCGTGATTGAACACCCGCTTGGCAAATCAGATCGTTTGAATTCGTCACGTTCAACAAACCTCGTCCTGAAGAAATTCGGGCCGGCAACCATGGCGTCCCACCCTAATCGAAACAGCAAGCTCGGGGTACGGCGACGCTTGGTCGCGGCTTGTGCTTTCGCCTGCTTCGTCGTTGGGCAATTGGCCCCCTGCCATGCCGTGGCAGAAGAACCCGCGCTGGCGCGCTATCGCCGACGCGAAATTCACATGGGCGTGCCAGTTGACGTGACATTGTATGCTGCCGATGAAACGACTGCAAACCGTGCCGCCGACGCCATTTATCGCCGCTTCGCCGAACTGAATTCACTCCTCAGCGATTACGACCCTAAGAGCGAGCTCTCGCGGCTGAGCGACACCGCCGGCTCGGGCCAATCGGTCCGAGCCAGCGACGACCTGTGGCGGGTACTGGTCGCGTCGCAAAAGCTCTCGGCCGACAGCGACGGGGCGTTCGATGTGACGGTCGGACCATTGGTGCGACTGTGGCGGCGCGCGCGGCGGATGAAAGAGTTTCCTTCAGCCGATCGGTTGACCGAAGCCCGAACGGCGGTCGGCTATCAGGCGATTCACCTCGATGCCGAGCGGCACACCGTCCGGCTCGAACGCCCGGGCATACGGCTCGACCTGGGCGGGATCGCGATGGGCTACGCCGTCGACCAAGGATTGGCGGCGGCGCGGGCCTTGGGTGTAACGCGCGTGCTGGTCGACGCCAGCGGCGACATTGGCGCCGGCGATCCGCCGCCAGGAGCCGCTGGCTGGAAACTGGGCGTCGCCCCGCGCGGCGAAACGCGCGAAGCCTTGCGCTGGGTGCAACTGGCCAACGCCGCCGTCACGACCTCGGGCGATGCCTACCAGTTCGTCGAACTGAATGGCCAGCGCTATTCACACATCGTCGACCCGCGCACGGGCTTGGGCCTGACGACGCGGGCGTCGGCCACGGTGATTGCGCGCGATTGCCTGACCGCCGACAGCGTGGCCACCGCCGTGTGCGTGCTGGGGCCCGAGCGCGGCTTGCAGTTCATCGAAGCGCGCCCGGAGTTGGCGGCAATCGTTACGTGGGTGGACGACGGTGGAGAACACATCCGCGAGTCGACAGGCTTTGCGAAGCACACGATCCCAGCGCCGCCAGCGCCAAAATAGCGATGCACAATTGTCGCGCAACCATCATCACTGAGCGTGAAGCAGCCCTTCTCCCTCCGGGAGAAGGTGGCCAAAGGCCGGATGAGGGTCAACATCGTAGCTTGAGTCGCACAAGAGTGACGCGCGACCCTCATCCGCCGGCTAGCGCCGTCACCTTCTCCCCGGGGGAGAAGGGTTTGGGCCAGGCCGCTTTCGACACTTCAGAGCTACTCGGTCTTCACCGTGCGAATGTGCAGGTCGCGGAGTTGCTTCAGGTCGACTTCGCTCGGCGCGCCGGTCATCAGGTCGGCCGCGCGTTGCGTCTTGGGGAAGGCGATCACGTCGCGGATGCTGTCGGTACCGGTGAACATCATCACCCAACGATCGAGACCCAGCGCCACGCCCGCGTGCGGCGGCGCGCCAAACCGCAACGCTTCGAGCAAGCAGCCGAACCGCTGCTCGGCTTCCTCGGATTTGATCCCCAACAGGTCGAACACGCGCTGCTGCACCGCGGCGTCGTGGATACGAACGCTGCCGCTGGCGGCTTCGTTGCCGTTGATGACCAAGTCGTACGACTGGGCGCGAATCTTGCCCGGGTCGGTTTCAAAGTAGGGCACGTCGGCCGGCACCGGATCGCAGAACGGATGGTGTTCAGCGTCCCACCGCTTCTCCTCGTCGTTGTACGTAAACAAGGGGAAGTCGAGTACCCAGGCAAAGTGCATTTGCTGTGGATCGTACAACTGCAGCTCGCGCCCCAAACGCACGCGCAGTGCCGCCAACGCCGCGCTGGTCACCTTGGGCGTGTCGGCCACGAAGAACAGCAAGTCTCCCGGCATGGCCTGCATGCGGGCGACGATTTCTTGCTGCTGCTCGGGCGTGAAGAACTTGGCGATCGGCGAGTCGAGACCCGTCTCGGTCACGCGGAAGAACGCCAGCCCCTTGGCTTTATAGTCGCCAACAAACGCGGTCAACTCGTCGATTGTCTTGCGCGAGTATTTCGCGGCCGCTTGCGGCGCACACAAGCCGCGCACGCGACCGCCATTGGCCATCGTTGTCTTGAAGACGCCGAACTCGCACTTGGCGGCCAGGTCGCCGATGTCGACCAGTTGCATGCCGAACCGCAGGTCCGGTTTGTCGCTGCCGTATTTCTCCATTGCCTCGGCGTAGCTCAAGCGAGGCAGCGGCAGCGGATGCTCAACGCCGCGCAGGTCGCGCATCAGGAACGCCACCAGCCCGTCGACCATCTGCAAAATGTCTTCGCGCTCGACGAACGACATTTCGATGTCGACCTGGGTGAACTCGGGCTGGCGATCGGCGCGTAGGTCTTCATCGCGGAAGCAGCGGGCAATCTGCATGTACCGGTCAAAGCCGGCCACCATCAGAATCTGCTTGTAGATTTGCGGCGATTGGGGCAAGGCATAGAAAGCGCCTTGATGCACGCGGCTGGGTACCAAATAGTCGCGCGCCCCTTCGGGCGTGCTGCGACCCAGGATTGGCGTTTCAATTTCGAGGAAGCCTTGCTTGTCGAAATAGTCTCGCACCAGTTTGGTCATGCGATGCCGAAAGATTTGCAGCTCTTGCAGCCGCGGACGCCGCAGGTCCAAGTAACGGTGCGTCAGTCGCAACTCTTCGCCGGGCAACTCGGCCACGGTCGGCAGGAACGGCGGTGCCAGGCTCTTGTTCAGCACTTTCAACTGGCGGACGCGGACTTCGACGGTCCCCGTCGGCAACTTCGGGTTGACCGTCCCCTCGGGACGCAGGGCGACATGACCGGTGACGCTGATCACGTCCTCAGACCTCAATGACTTGGCCGCTTCCAAGATTTCAGCGCCGCTTTCGGGACTGAAAACGATTTGCGTCTTGCCGTAACGGTCGCGCAGGTCGACGAACAACCCGCCGCCGTGATCGCGGTAGCTGTCAATCCAACCGCAAAGCGTGACGGTCTGTCCGTTCTGTTCCGACCGCAATTGGCCGCAAGTATGTGTGCGTAGCAACGCCAGGATCCTCGAAGGTCGCCGTTTCAGTAAGACTCGGCCCGCGGCAGCCAGGTTCGCCGAGCGGAAAAGCCGCCATTCTAGGGGCATCTGGCCCAAACGCATAGGCCGGGTAAGTCCCTTGGGTAGCACCGGTTGCTCGCCAACCGGTGTCGCGCTAGCGACAAGAGGCGTCGGGGAAAAGGCTCGAAATCTGCTAGTCCGGCAAAACCGGTTATCGCAGCCTTCACAACGGCCTCTGGTGACTTCGCCACACCGGTTGCACAGCAACCGCTGCTACCCGGCGCTGGTGCGAGCGCTTACGGCGTTTGCGCGGCCAGGCGCACAATGGCCTCGGCCACGACGTCTGGGGAAAAGTCTTCGCACATCGGCAGGGGGCGACATTCGGCCAGGCTGCGAAACCAGGTCTGCTGGCGCTTGGCAAACTGGCGCGTGCTTTGTTCGATCAGGGCGACCGTCTCGGACAATGACCGCGCCCCGGCCAGATGTTCGAGCACCTCGTGATAGCCGACGGCCTTGGCCGCCGTCCGGCTGAACACCACACCCTCGGCCAGCAGCGCGCGGACCTCGTCGACCAGTCCGGCCGCGATCATCTCGGCCACGCGGCGATCGATCCGCTCGACGATCGCCTCGCGCGGCCAATCGAGCAGGAACACGCGACAGCGGTTCGCGTCGCGCTGGCGCTCGAACTCTTGCTGCAACTGGCTGATCGGCACGCCGGTCTGTTCGTAGACTTCCAGGGCGCGGATGATCCGCCGCGCGTCGCGCGGGTGAAGCTTCGCCGCCGCCGTGGTGTCGACCTTGGATAACTCGGCGTGCAGCCAGCTTTCTTCGCGCGATGCCGCTTCGGCCTCGAGCCGTTGGCGAAACTCCCAATCGGCAGGCGGGCCCTCGAACAAGCCGCGCAGCAGCGCCTTCAGGTACAGCGGCGTGCCACCAACAAACAAGACTTGCCGCCCGCGGGTCAGAATGTCCGCCACTGCGAATTCGGCCACGGCCAGGTATTGGGCCACGCTGAACGACTCGCTCGGCTCGATGATATCGACCAGATGATGCGGCACGCGCTGACGCTCGGCCGGCGCCGGCTTGGCGGTGCCGATGTCCAAGCGCCGGTAGACTGCCATCGAGTCCAACGAAATGATTTCGGCCCGCAGACGCTCGGCCAGTTCCAAGCTGACGGCCGATTTGCCGCCGGCCGTGGGACCAGTGAGAAACCAGATGCGAGGATCTTCGGGATCGATCGGCATGCGTCTAACAAGCTACTGACAAAGACAGAATAGAACCACGACGACACGACGAACACGACGTAGGAGCAATTGCAAAAGAAGCTCCGCGAGGGTCGCCTCGATGAGTCACCTTGCCAAGACCGTGCAAACACCACGTAGCGAAATACACCGTTTGACTCGCTGGAGGGGTTCGACCCGATTGTTTCGCCGGGCTTTCGAGCCTAAAGTAAAGGATTACTCCTGTTCGCGAAACCTGATTGTGCCGCGACCGGCGGCATAGGAAAAGGCCCGTATGAGTTCGGCCGGTGACTTGCCCGTGATGGCTCAGTTGATGCGTGTGATCAACGACCGGAAGGCGAACCCGGCGGACTCGTCGTACACCTGTAAGTTATTGGCAGCCGGGCACGAGAAGATCGGCCGCAAGATCAGCGAGGAGGCCGCCGAGGTGGTCGAAGCCGCCTTGGAACCAGGGGACGAGGGTCGCAAACACACGATCTACGAAGCCGGCGACGTGATGTATCACCTGCTGGTCATGCTCGCTTGGCGCGGCATCGACTGGAGCGAGGTCGAAACCGAACTGGCCCGGCGATTCGGCATTTCCGGCCTGGAAGAAAAGGCGTCCCGCCCGTCGAAGTCTTGAAGACTAGCCACGGAGGCACTGAGACTCGGAGGTTTGCACGGAGAAGAATATGCAGGGGGGCAGGTGCGAGGGGGAGCAAGGGAGAATGAGGGCAGAGACGAGAGTGTATCGGGACCAATGATTCTATTTTGATCACATGTCATATCTGGCTAATCGCCAATTGCTAACAGCTAATCGCTTCACTGCAACTGACCACGGACAACTGACCAACCCATGACCAACCTTCGCATCGGCGTTCCCAGCAAGGGACGCCTGGCTGAATTGACCGCGGAACTTTTGAAGGACGCCGGGCTGAGCTTTCGCCGCCAGGAGCGGAGCCTGTTCGCCCGGGTGCGCGAGATGCCGATCGACGTCACCTTCCTGCGCACCGAGGATATTCCCGTCCTGTGCGCCGAAGGGGCCATCGACATGGGCATCACCGGCAGCGATCTGGTCGCTGAAAGCGGCGCCGCTGTCATCAATCGCTTGAGCCTGGGCGTGGGCCAATGCCGGCTGTCGATCTGTGTGCCCGACGACGGCCCTATTACCAAGCCGTCGCAGCTCGACGGCAGCCGCATTGCCACCAGCTTTCCGCACTGCACTCAGACCTACTTGAACAGCCACGGCGCCAAGGTCCATCTCGTCGAACTATCGGGAAGCGTCGAGGTAATGATCGCCCTGGGTGTGGCCGACGCGATTGTCGATCTGGTCGAGACAGGCAGCACGCTGGCCGCCAATCGGCTGCGGATTCTCGAAGACATCGGCCGCTATGAAACGATCCTGATTCAGAACAAGGCCCAGCGTGAACCGGCCGTGGCCGACCGTGTGGTCCGCCGGCTCGAAGGGGTGGTCATCGCGCGCAGCTATTCGCTGCTCGAATACAACGTCCCGCGCGGCAAGCTGCCCGAGGCCGAAAAGATCACGCCAGGCTTCAACTCGCCGACGGTCAGCGCGCTGGAAGACGCCGGCTGGTGCGCGGTGCGGGTGATGGTCCGCCGCGGCGAAGTGATCGAGATCATGGAGCGGCTCGAGGCGCTCGGCGCCAGCGCCATTCTCGAAACGCAGATCACCAACTGCCGCCTCTAGGATACGACAAGGCGATGAATCGCTGGCGCCGCCTCAAGCAATCGCTCGCCCGCTGGGCGATCCCGAATCTGACCTTCGGCATTCTGGCCGTCCAGGTCTTGGCGTACGGCGTTTGGATGATCGAGCCGGCGAAGCTGAACGCGCTGCCGCTCGTGCCCACGCTGGTCTTGCACGGCGAGCCGTGGCGGTTGCTCTCGTTTATCGCCGACCCGCCGAAGATCCATCCAATCTTCGCGTTCTTTGGGTTTTACCTGTTCTACCTGATGGGTTCCGCGCTCGAACAAACTTGGGGGGCGCCGCGCTACAACTTGTTCTTGCTGATTGGCTATGCCGCGACCGTGGGGGTGGCGTTCCTGACCCCCGACCAACCGACGTACAACGTCTTTATCGGGGCGTCGATTTTTCTGGCGTTCGCCTGGTTGTTTCCCAACTTTGAACTGATGCTGTTCTTCATCATTCCGGTCAAGATTAAATACCTGGCGTTGTTGAGTTGGATTGGCTATTTGTTCGTGCTGGTCGAGGGAAGTTGGCCGGCGCGGCTGGCGATGTTGGCGTCGCTGTTGAACTACCTGTTGTTCCTCGGCGGCGACATCAAGAACCGAATGGTTCAAGGTCGCCGGCACATGGTCAACCAGGCCAAGCGCGCCGTCCCCAAGCGCGAAGCCTTCCACCGCTGCACGACCTGCGGCATGACGAACCTGACGAACCCCGAGATGGAGTTCCGCTACTGCGGCCAGTGCGCCGGCACGTGCGGCTATTGTTCGCGTCATCTCCACGCGCACGAGCATGTGAAGGGGGAAGAGGAGGGGCTAGAGGCTAGGGGCTAGGGACGCGGATGTCAGTCGTCCGTGGTCCGTAGTCAGTTGTTGAACGCTCGATTTCCGCATTCCTTTCAACGGACAACTGACCACTGACAACGGACCATTCCTTGCTAGCAACTCGCCGCTAGCAACCAGCAACTTTTTCTTCCCAGCTTTTTCCAGCGCAAATCGAGCTTCTGGCGTTATACTTCCCGCCGTCGCGATCGCCTGGGCCACACGAAGGCCCGCGCGCGACGACAAGATGGACCTTGTTCTCTGGTTTCTAAGGAGGGAAACATGACGCGCGTTCGTTTGAGTGTCGCCGACGAACAGGAAAAGAGCCTGAGCCGCCGGCTGGAAATGAGCACCGCCGAGATCGGACTTTCAGTTCGCACGACTAACTGCCTGGAAGAGCGCGGCATCTTTAGCGTCAGCGATCTGCTGAATTGCACGCCGGACGATCTGCTCAGCATTTCCAACTTTGGCGAAAAAACGCTCGAAGAAGTTTACAAATCGCTCGAGAGCGTCGGCTTCTTCCGGCAGCGCCGCCGCGACACGCAGTGCGCGTAGCCCAGCAAAAACAATTCGACCGTCCAGTGCCATGCCGTCCTGCCGCCTGCACAGAACCAGGCCGCGGGACGGCATTTTTTGTGCGCTGTCTTCACGTCACTCCGAAACCAATGGGTGCCATGTTCAAGTCAGCAGACTTGAGCATGCGAAGCGTTCTTCAGGCATGCTCAAGCCTTAAGGGCTTGAGCATGGCACCCAGCGCCTGTGGAAGGTCGTGAAAGTATGCGCGTCACTTAAACTCAAAACAGCGCACGGCGCCGACCGCCCGCACGTAGATGCGCCCGCCGATCACTGCCGGAGACGTCCAACACTCATTCGGGCTCAACTGCACGCGCCCCAGGTTGCGATACGCCTCGGGCCGCGCCGGCACGCCCAACAATGTTCCCCGCTCGGTCAGGCACAGCAGCCGATCTCGATCGCGAACCGGGGTCGTGTAGTAGCCGGTCTTGCCGCCGCTCCAAATCGTCGCCCCGTCGGTCAGCCGCACGCACATGAACTCGCCCCCGTCGCTCAGGCCATACAAAAAACCTTCGTGTTCGCTCATGGTCGATAGATAGCTGGTCAGGTCGAAATTCTCCCAAGCCAGTTTCACGCCGAACGAACCGCCGGTCTCGCCAATGGCCAGCGCCGTCAGCGGCGCGCCCGTGCCACCCACCACCACCAGGTTCCCCAGGACGATGGGCGTGGTGATGCTTTCGTCATATTGCAACTGGAACGGATAGCTCCACAGCAGATTCCCGCTGGCCGGATCGAGCCCAACCACGCGTGAGCCGGTCATATAAACAATCTGCCGCTTGCCGGCCAAGGTGGCGACCACCGGCGATGAGTACGAAACATGATCGTTCAACGACTTCCAAACCACTTTGCCAGTTGCTCGCTCAAAGGCCATCACCGTCGCGCCGCGCGAGCCGCCGACCGGACAGATCAATAAGTTCTCGACCGCCACCAGCGAGCCCGTGTAGCCGAACAACGGCACCGGCGCGCCGACGCCGGCCCCGGTGGGGACGATCACCGCTTCTTCGCGCACCACGTACGCGCGCCCCTCGGGAAGCGGTTGCTGCTGGCCATACTCGGCCGCCAGGTCGGCGCTCCAACGGACCTTGCCCGTCTTGGCGTCGCAGCAGACCAACCAGCCGGCGATCCCCAGGCTGTATACACTCTCGGCATCGACCAGCGGCGTGCTCTTGGGGCCGTTCCCATGCCGGCGTCCGACCATGTGCGGGTCGAAATCGACCGGATGGTCGCGCGTCCAGGCTGGCTTGCCGGTGTTGGCGTCGATGGCAATGACCCGCTCGGTCATTCCCTGGCGATCGGTAACAAAGACCCGAGAGTGCGCGACGACCGGACTCGACAGCCCCACGCCCAGCGGGCATTCCCAGCGCATCGTCGCCTGGTCAGGCAACGGATCGGGAATCTTGGCGTCGACCGTCACGCCGCGACCGCCCAGGCCGCGCCACTGGGGCCAGATGTGGGGCGCGTCGTCGGCCTCGAAACCCAGTTCCTTGGCGGCCTCAGCCGCCGGGTCGGGCTTGGCGGCGCTGGCCGTCGGCGCAGCGCACAAAGCGCCCAACATCGCCAGGCTCGCCCAGCCAAGTCGCAGTCCTAAACCGATTCGCCAGCCAGTCATCGAACATCTCTCGGGTCAACAAGTTCGCGGCGCGCAGTATAGACGTTCCCCGTATCACTTTCAGCCCGAAACACAGGTTCCTCGCCGGCTCAGCCGCCGGTTGCGATAATCGCCTGCCCCCGGTAAGACAAAGGATTAGGTCTCGGCCGCCGAACGTGGAAATCTCGTCGGCAATCGCCCTTTATCTGGCCAGTGCGACCGAACCTGCTGCGATCGTGAGTACGTTGTGACCCAAGTTGTCGTCAAACGATTTTTTGGCAAGAAGCGCGGCAGCCGCAATATGCGCTCCGACAAACTAGGGGGCGCCAGCCTGGGCGTGTTCTTTGCCGGCTTCTTTCTGGCCGGTTGCATCTGGCTGGGGATGATCATCGGCGGGCTGACCCTTCCCGACTTGCACGCGAACCTGAACTATCAAGAGACGACCTGCACGGTGCTCGACACCGGTCGCGACGAACAAATCGTCGATGGTCAGTCGGAGTACCGCCCCAAGATCGAAATCGAGTACGAGGTAGCCGGCACTCGCTACCGGCGGTGGGCGTTCGACGTGGCCGGCATCTATCAGACCGATCCCGCGCTGGCCGACGAGATACGCGCCCGGTTCGAGACCGGCAAGACGTATCCTTGCTGGTACGACAAGGACGACCCCAGCGTGGTGGTGCTCGAACGCGGCCACCGTTGGTTCGCGTGGCTAGCGCTGGTGATGCCGGCGTCGTTTATCGCCATCGGCGGCGCGGGCCTGGCCTACTCGCTGGTCACGTGGAACAAATCGGCCGAGCGACGCGCCGCCTTTGCCCGACGCGCCGCCGAGTTCGATCCTTTTGATCAGCAAGGTGACGCCCAGTCGTTTCCCAACGTGCCCAGCGACGCCCATATCACCAACAGCCCCGGCACGCGGATGTCGTTTCGGCTGCCACTGGCGGTGCCCAGTTTGCACCTCGCCGGCCTGATCGCGGCTTGCATCTTTTGGAATGGTTTGACGCTGGTGTTTGTCAGCATGGCCATTCAGAAGCATTGGGCCGGCGCGGCTGACTGGGGCTTTACGCTCACGCTGTTGCCGCTGCTGGCCGTGGGAGGAGTGCTGATCGCGCTGGCCATTCGACAGGTCCGCGGCAAGGCGGCGATCGGGCAGACGATCATCGAAATCGACGATCACCCGCTGGTCCCTGGCGGCAAATACTCGCTGTTCCTGGCCCAATCGGGGCAACTGCGGTTCGACGATTACCGGTTGCTGCTGGTTTGCGAAGAAGAGGTGAAATACCTGCAAGGGACCAATCTGCGAACCGCCGCGCACCGGACCTACGAACACGAGATCGCGCGGCACGAACCCTTGTCGATCACGCACGACAACCGGCTGGAAGACCAGCTCGAATTTGAAATCCCGCCGAGCGCCATGCACTCGTTCCAGAGCGGACACCACCGCATTGTCTGGAAACTGGTCGTCAGCGCCCATGCCGCGGGTTGCCCTGACTTGACCCGGCAGTATTCGATCATTGTTAGCCCCGCGTTCCCCGCGCGGCGGACCCCATTGCACGCCCTCCGCACTCAAACGGCTTAAAGCCATGTCGACCGTGATGAACGAGATCGAGTTCCACCTAACACTGGAAGGGAACCGCCGGCATTACTTGCCGGGCGAGTTGCTCACCTGCCAGTTGCAGTGCAATTCGTTCGCGCTCGACGAGCCGCGCGCCATCGAGCTGTCGGTGGTGTGGACGACCGAGGGGCAAGGTGACGAGGACATGGCGGTCCACTTTTTCGAGCGACTCCACTTCGACGATCAAAGCCGGCGGCAATTGCGCGAGGGCATGCAGTTCAACACCCTGCTGCCGCAAAGCCCGCTGACCTATGAAGGGGTGCTGATGAAAATCTTCTGGTGCGTGCGCGCTAGGATTTTCCGTTGGCGCGGCAAAGAGTTGGTGGTCGAGGAGCCGTTCCGACTGGGCAACGTGCCGGCCGTGCCGTTGCCCGAGGCCGACGAGGTGTGATGCCCGCTCGACCATGAACACCGCCGGGTTGCCACTGCCGACGCGAAATCCCTTTGCCACACGCTATGTGCGGCCGGGGGCCTTGCGCTATCGGTTTGCCGACGGGCAAAGTCTGGGCGACGTGCTGGCCGAGCTTGCACGTTGCCAATATCGCGCCGCGATCGTCGGGCCGCACGGGGCGGGAAAGAGCACCCTGCTGGCCGATTTACAGCAGGCATTAGCGGACCAGGGCTGGCAGGTGATTCGCTTCGAGCTGCACGATGGCCAGCGGCGTTTGCCGGCCTGGCCCGAGGCGTCTCGAACAGCGGACCAACCGACCATCGTGACCGTCGACGGTTATGAGCAACTGAGCCGCTGGCAGGCCTGGCGACTGCGGCGGATCACGACTTATCGTGGCTGGGGCTTATTGGTCACGTCGCACCACGAAACGCCATTGCCGACGTTACTGCACGTCGCGCCGTCACTGCTAGTCACGCAAGCGTTGGCGGTGTCGCTGCAAGCCGATGGAGAGAACCTTTTAAGTGCCACCGACGTAGAGAAGGCGTTTCATCGCCACGCAGGCAACGTGCGCGAGACGTTCTTCGCGCTCCATTCGCTTTACGAACGTCGTCGCCGCGGTTAGCTCCGCGCAGATCGCGATCGCCGCTACGACCCAAACAGTCGTCAAACTCGGCGCGATCCTAATCTTCTGACAAGCGCGCGGAAAAGCTCAAGATTCATTGACAACCTTGCCTGCGCGAGGTCTATAAAAGATGGAGACCTCGCAGCGCGACTGCGCGCCGTGCCGCTCGCCCATGAGCGGCGCCGGCGCACTTCCGCGCTCGCTCACCATTGACCAGGGGAAAGTGCCATGAACGCCGCCGTTCGCGTCCCGTTGTTGTCGCTCGCAGGTTTGCTATTGGCCGCGGTGGCGCCAAGTTCGGCTCAAGCCCAACTGTTGTTCAATTGGCACAAGTCAGCGGCGGCACCCCTGCCGGCGACCTATGCCGTCAGCGGCCCGCAATTCGTGCAGTACGTGCCCCAGACGTACTATCGCCCCGTGACGGTCTACGCGCCGGTCACCACGATGCAGCCCGCCGGCTGCTCGATTTGCCCATCGGCCACCGGCGTGAGCGCGCAACGTCCCGTCACCACTTGGACGCAGCAAACGCGCTGGCTGCCGTACACGACGAATCGCCTGGTCTATGCCGTGCCCGCCGCACCGGTGGTGGCCACCGCCTCGACAACTTATTACGCCCCGACCGCAGCAGTGACCACGGCCGGCCCCTACACGGTGGCCGCTCCGACCCGCGCGTACTACGCGCCGACCACCGCCTACGCCGTGCCGACGGCGTATGCCGCGCCGGCCGCGACCTGTGCTCCAGCGGCCTGTGCCGCGCCAGCGGTTGGCTACGCCGCAGGTTGCGCGACTTGTCCGACCACGAGGGGCGTCACGGCCATGCCGACCTACGCGGCGCCGGCGATGACCACTGCACCCGCCATGACGACCATGCCAGGAACCACGTTTGCTACGGGCGCGCCCGCACCGGTGTCGAGCAATTACGCCCCGAGCTACGCCGTCGGAGCGACGACGATCCCTTCGTACACAACGACGCCGGCCTATGCTGGCGGCGCGACGGTCACGTACGCCCAACCTGCGGTCACCTATCAAGGCGCGCCGGGGGCCACGGCGCCGGCCAGCGGGACCACGACCGTCGTGACCTCGCCCGTAATCACCAATGGTGCCGCGACCACGTATCAGACAGCGCCAAGCGGCACGACCGCTCCGGTGATCTATTACAACCAGACCACCGCGCCAGCGGCCACGACGACCACCGCACCCGCGACGCAACAGCCAGCCACGCAGCAAGCCCCGGCAGCCACGACAACTCCCGCCGATAGCGCTCCGCGGACGTTTGTGCCGAACACGAACAACTCGGGGGCCAGCCTCGAAGGCTCGGGCGCTCCGACGACTGGCCGCGTGCCGATGTCGCCGATTCCCGACACCTATCGCCCGGCCGCGCCGACCCAGCCGGCCTCGAGCCCGCGGCTGATCGACGCCGACAGCCGACTCACCCTGAACGCCGGCGCGAACGCCTCGCAACTGGCCAGCTTGCCGGTCACCTACACCACCGTCGACACCACTCCGGTGCGTGCCGCGGCCAGTAACGCGGTAGCCAGCGACGAAGTGGTCTGGCGAGCCGCCTCGCGATAAACCGCCGGGTCGCACGCCAGCGGCCCCACGAAACACTCCCAGGGGGAGACCCACGCCGCCGCTCGGACCTTCGGGTCCGAGCGGTTTTTTATTGCGCGGCGTGATTTATTGTCGCCATTCGGGGCCTCTCCCCTTGCCGAGCGACGGGTGAAAATGGCATCTTATGGGGCTGGGGTCGCAGCGCGCTGATAGCATCGGCCGCGCGACACACCACCGAACACTCGTCACGTCGAACATTTGTCACCTCGCAGAGGAAGAAGCGTCATCATGGGTAATCCCGCCGGCATGCGCCGCAAGAAGCGCCTGAAGCGCGCCATCAAGAACGAAGTCACTCGTCAAAAGGCGCAAGCCAAGCGGGCGGCTGCGGCCTCGAAATAGCATCTGCCTCGGAGCGTTCACGCCATGTTCCAGTCGCTTGCAGGACAACTGTTAGCGGCTTCTCCGGAGCTGCGCGATCCGAACTTTGCTCGTAGCGTCGTGCTGATCATCCAGCACAACGAAGACGGCGCGTTCGGGCTGATCCTGAATCGGCCCACGCCGGCGCCGCTGCGCGAAGTCTGGCACCATGTCAGCCAATCTTCGTGCGACCGTGACGACAAGCTACACATGGGTGGCCCGGTCGAAGGGCCACTGATGGCGCTGCACCAGGAATACTCGTGCTGCGAGAAGTCGGTCTCGTCGGAAGTCTTCTTCTGCAGCGACCGCGATCACCTGGAACGGCTGGTCACGCACGAAGGCGAGATGAAATTCTTCGCCGGGTTCGCCGGCTGGAGCAGCGGCCAGTTGGAAGGAGAGTTGGCCGAGGATTCCTGGCTGGTCTGGCCCGCGTCGGCGGACCATGTCTTTTCGAGCGATCCTTCGTTGTGGGACGAGGTCGTGCGCCAGGTCTCGGCCGATCGCATGGTCCACTTGCTCAAGATCAAGCACATCCCACCTGATCCGTCGATGAATTGACGCGGCGCTTCATTGACTGGCACGAGCCACATTGATGGGTAGCACCGATTGCTTGCCAATCGGTGTTGCGCAGCAACAAGAGGCCGCGGGGCGTCGCCGTCACGGCCAACAAGCGTTCCTCTCTAAGCACCAAAGGTGCGCTCCATACCAGCCTGGGGCAACGCCCCAGGTAACGCCGGTGCGCATCGATTTGAGGGCTGTAAGCCCGCCCCATTCAGGCCATCGAATCGACGCCACCAAATGGGTCGGGCCTTCAGCCCTTCAAGACCCTATCGAGGACCATTACCCAGGGCGTTGCCCTGGGCTGGTATGGGTCGGGCCGTTGGCCCTTATGAGTCTAGATGCGGCAAGAGCCGCGTTTGTCGAAGCGTTCTCACGTGATAAGTCATCGCCTGTCCGCCACCTCTTGCGGGCTTGCGCCCGCCCAGGTTGACGAGCAACCTGGGCTACTCAACGCAATGGTGTTTACGTGCGGTTCTCGACCGGCACCCACGCGCGAGCCCCGGGGCCGGTGTAGCGCGAGCGGGGGCGGATCAAGCGGTTGTGGTCCAGTTGCTCGATGATGTGGGCCGACCAGCCCGACACGCGCGACATCACGAACAGCGGCGTGTACAGTTCGACCGGCAGCCCCAGGTAGTGATACAGCCGGGCGCTCGGCCAATCGGCGTTCGGCGGCAACTGTTTCTCGGCGCGGACAATCGTTTCGATCGTCTCGGCCATTTGCTCCATGTCGGTCTTGCCGACTTCCTGAGCCAGTTCGGCGCACAACGGCTTGAGGAACGCGGCCCGCGGGTCGCCGTGCTTGTAGACCCGATGGCCAAAGCCCATGATCCGCACCTTGTTGGCCAGCGCGTCGCGAACCCAAGCTTCGGCCTTATCGGCCGAACCAACGCTTTGCAGCACTTCCAACACGCGCTCGTTGGCCCCGCCGTGCAGCGGGCCTTTCAACGCGCCAATCGCCGCCACGATCGCCGAATGCAGGTCCGCCATCGTCGAGCAGACGACCCGCGCCGTGAACGTCGAAGCGTTGAACTCATGCTCGGCATACAACACCAGCGACACGTCCAGCGCGCGAATCGCCCGCTCGGTCGCTTCCTTGCGCGTGAGCATGCCCAGGAAGTTGGCCGCGATCCCCCGGCCCCCTTTCGACCCGACGGGCTCTTTGCCCGCGAGCAGCCTCTGCCGCGCCGCCAGAACCACCGGCAACTGGGCCAACAATCGCTCGGCCTTGCGGACGTTCGCCTCGTGGCTGTTGTCGCCGACTTCCTCGTCCCAATGGGCCAGCATGCTCGCCCCGGTTCGCACGATGTCCATCATCGGCACGCCGGGCGGAATGGCGCGGAGCGCGTCGTAGATCGGCTTGGGCACATCGTCGGCCGCCTCGGCCAAACGCTTGCTCAACTCGGCCAACTGCTTGGCCGTGGGCAACTCGCCGTACAGCAACAGGTAGATCGTCTCTTCAAACGTGCCGTGGCGGGCCAGTTCCTCGACGGCGTAGCCCCGGTAGTGCAGCCCTTCGTCGATGTTACTGATCGCCGTCTCGCCAGCGATCACTCCTTCCAGACCAGGGCTGTAGATCGGTTCGTTCATCGGCTTGCTTTCACGTGCGATTTCTCGTTCTCAAGTCAAAACTGCGGGCGCGACTCGTATTGTGTGTTCTATCAACCTCAAACAAACACCTCTCCCTTCCAGGGAGGGGCAGGGGGGAGGGTAAACGCGCCGCAAGCCAAACGATTTTGCATTCAGGGCGAAGACTCCCAAACGCAAAGTCACCTGGCCTGCAACGTCTTTACCCTCACCCGCTCGCTGCGCTCACGACCTCTCCCTTAAAGGGAGAGGTGTAAGAGAGCGGGCGAAGTCAATTCTGCGACGGGCCTTCGGCGCCGCCAAAGTAGCTGCGGTCTCGTTTTTCATAGTTCGTATAGCCCAGCAGGTCGTACAGCTCTTGCCGGGTCTGCATCAAGTCGAGCAGCTCGCGCTGCGTTCCTTCATCGGCAATCACTGCCAGCGCTGCCTCGACCGCTTTCATGGCGATGCGCATCAACGTGACGGGCATCAGCACGCCCGCGTAGCCCAGCTCGGCCAGCTCCTCGAGCGTCAGCAACGGACTCTGTCCGAACTCGGTCATATTGGCCAATAGCGGCGCGTCGATGCGCTCGGCAAAGGCGGCGAACTCGGTCCGGTCGGTCAACGCTTCGGGAAAGATCCAATCGGCCCCGGCGGCCAGGTATCGCTCGGCCCGTTGGATCGCCGGCTCAAAACCTTCGGCGCTCCGCGCATCGGTTCGGGCGATGATCACCGTGCCGGGGTCGCGCCGCGCCGAAACGGCCGCACGGATTTTGGCGCACATCGCTTCGGTGTCGACCAGCGACTTGCCCGACAGGTGGCCGCAGCGTTTGGGCAACTGCTGATCTTCGAGCTGAATCGCGGCCGCGCCGGCGGCTTCCAACTCGACCACGGTTCGTTCGACGTTGATCGCCTCGCCAAAGCCGGTGTCGGCGTCGACGATCACGGGAATCGACACCTGCCGGGTCAGCCAGGTGGTCTGTTGCACCAACTCGCTGAGCGTGAACAACCCCACGTCGGGCATGGCCAAGCTGCCGGCCGAGAACGCGGCCCCCGACAAGTAGCAGGCGGCGAAATCGGCCTGCTCGATCAGCTTGCCGACCAGCGCGTTGAACGCACCGGGGATCAAAATCGTTTGCTCGGCGACTGCCTGACGCAATCGCTCGCCGGCCGAAGTAGTCACTTGAGGGGATGCTCCCAGGCGGAAAGTCGCAACTGTCGCGCTATGCCGCAATATAGGGCTGCCCTGCGCCGCCACGCAAGGGCGTGGCTTGACCGACCCGCCATACTGGTCAGTGTGCGAGGCAACGATTAGGTTGGACCGTAGCTGCTTCACCCTATAGCTGCCGCGACGCGCTTTCAGTCCACTCGTCCTAAACGTCGGTCCCACGCGATGAGAATTGTCTATCTGGCTGCCGGTGCCGCAGGCATGTACTGCGGCGCTTGCCTGCACGACAACACGCTCGGCGCGGCACTTGGCCGACTGGGAGAGGACATTCTCCTGGTGCCAACGTACACACCCCTGCGCGTTGACGAGCCGAGCGCCAGCCAGCAGCGCGTCTTCTTTGGCGGGATCAACGTCTTTCTCGAAGAAAAGTTCCCGCCCTGGCGCTGGTTGCCCAAGCGGCTGAGTAGTGCGTTCGACGCCCCCTGGCTGCTGGGGCTGCTCAGCCGAATGGACCTTTCCGTCCGTGCCGAGAAGCTGGGGGCGATGACCCTGTCGATGGTCCGGGGCGAACATGGCAACCAGCGCAAAGAACTGGATCACCTGATCGAATGGCTCCGCCGCGAAGCCCGGCCCGACGTCGTCCATTTATCGAACGCGCTGATGATCGGCATGGCCCGGCAAATCAAACAAGCCTTGCAAGTGCCGGTCGTTTGCTCGCTGGCGGGCGAAGACATCTTCCTGGACGGTCTATCGCCCAAGTTCCGCGACGCGACGTTCCGTGAGATACGCGAGCGGATCAGTGACGTCGATCGGTTCGTGGCCCTGAATCATTATTACGCCGATTTCGTGGTCGAGTACCTGGGCGTACCACGCGAGCGGACCAGCGTCATTCCCCACGGGCTCAAGCTGAAGGGGCACGGCTCGCGCGTCGAGCGCGACGATGGCGAAGTGCGGATCGGCTACTTCGCGCGCTTGTGCCCCGCCAAAGGGCTGCACCACTTGGTCGACGCCTTCATCGAGCTGTCACAAGATCAGTCCTTACCACCGCTGCGGCTGGCCATCGCCGGCTACCTGAGCGCCGGCGACCGGCGCTACGTCGAAGACTTGAAGCAGCGTTGGACGCAAGCCGGCCTGGGCGAGCGCGTCACACTGAAAAGCGATCTAACGCGTGACGAGAAGATCGCCTTTCTGCAATCGCTCGACGTGATGAGCGTGCCGGCCGATTACCGTGAAAGCAAAGGAATCTCGATCCTCGAAGCGCTGGCTAACGCTGTCCCCGTCGTGCTGCCGCGGCACGGCACGTACCCGGAATTGATCGAAGACACGCAAGGAGGCGTCTTGTTCCAGCCGCACGATCCCCACGATCTGGCGGAGCAGTTGCAACGCCTGATCGTCAATCCCGAGCTGCGCGAAGCCCTGGGCCAACACGGCCAGGCGGCCATTCACGCCCGCTACCATGACCAACTGATGGCCGAGCGGCACCAGGCGATGTATCGTGAAGTCATCCACGAATACCGCTACCGGGCGTCCCCAGCAGCACAGTCGACTTAGCCGACGACGACGCAAAGAATCTCTACAGAGCGACACCCCCATGACCAAAACCGACGTTACCTATCGCACCCAGCGGCGCGTTGAGTTCCGCGATACCGACATGGCGGGCATCGTCCACTTCTCGGCCTTCCTCGTCTACATGGAAGAAGCCGAGCACGAGTTCCTGCGCAGCCGCGGGCTGAGCGTGATCAGTAGCGACGAGCACGGGGCGATCCATTGGCCGCGCGTCTCGGCCAATTGCGACTTTCGCGGGCCGGTTCGGTTTGAAGATTTGCTGGAAGTGACCCTGTCCATCTCGCGACTGGGCGAAAAGAGCATCACTTATGCCACGCAGTTTCTCCTGCGCGGGGTGATCGTAGCCGAGGGGTCGCACACCGTGGTATGCTGTCGCGATGACCAGACCGGCGGCTTTCATTCGGCGCCGATCCCCGATTGGTATCGCGCGCGGCTGGTCGGCCCGCCGGCCCCAGCAGCCAGCGCGTAACAGTCCGCCATTGCTGTGCTCCCTACCATCGTGCCTCGAGCTTTCGGAGTGAACGGAGACAGACATATGACTCCCGCTCAAGCCGAACTTTGGCAGCGCCTGCAGTCGTTCGAGTTCGACGAGCCGGGCTCGGTGCTGACCTTTGCCCGACGCCTGGCCCGCGAGAATCGCTGGTCGCTGTGCTTTGCACGCCGGGTGATCGAGGAATACAAACGCTATTGCTTGTTGGCGGTGTCGTTGCCCCGCGTGGCCGCCCCCTCGGAGCAAGTCGACCAAGCCTGGCACTTGCATCTGACGTACACGCAAAACTACTGGGGCCGTTTCTGCCGCGACGCGTTGCAAACCAAACTGCATCACCACCCCACGCGCGGCGGGCCGGCCGAGAACGACAAGCACTTCGCAATGTACGAACAGACGCTGGCCGATTACCGCGAAGTGTTCGGCGCGCCGGCCCCGGCCGATATCTGGCCACCGGCCCACGTGCGGTTTGGGGCCGACCTGCATGCCGAGCGAGTGAACCGGGGCGAATATTGGCTGGTTCCCAAGCCGCGCTGGCTGCGGTCGCTCCGCCAGAATGCCCTGGTGCCCGCCGCCGCAGTACTTGGCTCGGGTGTGCTGGTGGCGGCCTTCGCCTCGCCGTTCGATCTGACGGGCCCCCAATTCTTGGCGCTGTACATCGTGCTGCTGGTCGCGTTGACGGCATTCTGCGTGTATTGGCGCTACAGCTATCGGATGCCCAAGACATTGGAACATAATCGCGAGCTTTCGCCGTACGAACTCGCCCTGCTGAACGGCGGGCCCCGGGCGATTCTGGCGACGGCCCTGGCGGCGCTGGTCCATCGAAACGCCGTCACCACGGGCGACCCAGCCGACAAAGCGACCGCGCGAAAGTTCAAACCCGGCGGCAACCACGACACGTCGCGCGACCCCATCGAAGCGACCGTGCAACAATCGGTCATTCGCCATGGCGAAGCCGATGCCAAGCAACTCTGGCAAGATTTGGAGCCGAGCGTCGAACCGATTTCGCAACGACTCGAAGACGACGGCCTGCTGGTGCGGTCTGGCAACATCAGCATGGGACGTTGGATTCCCGTCGTGCTGTTCTTGGGCCTGATCGCGTTCGGCGTGACCAAGTGCTTCGTCGGCCTCGATCATCACAAGCCGATCGGGTTTCTGGTGATGCTGCTCGCGTTGACCATTGGGTTGCTATTGGCTTTCTGTTCATTCAATCGCCGTACGGTGGCGGGCGAGAAACTGCTCGACGAGCGCCGCAAGGAGCGCGAGGATCTGAAGCACTCCACCACCGGCGGGTCGCCCAACCTGGCGACGCCCGACTTGGCGATGGCCGTCGCCTTGTTCGGCGTGGCGGTTTTGCCCACGACGATGTTCGGCTCGCTGCACACCGCGCTGGGAGTTGATCCTCGAAAAGGAATGTGGGGAACCGGCGGAGGTTGTGGCAGCGGAGCTGCAAGTGGCTGTGGTGGCGGAGGCTGCGGCGGCGGTGGTTGTGGCGGTGGCGGGTGCGGGGGATGCGGCGGAGGTGGCGATTGACCGAATCGACTGAACCTGAGCAGACCTCCGCTCCACAAGCAGCGCCTCTCCCTTACCTGGAACGGCTGACCGTGCGCCTGGCCACGGGCGTGGCCCAACTAGACGAGCGCACGCGACAACGGCACGCGCAGTTTTTGCTGGCGGCCCAGCGCGATGATGGTGGCTTCGCGGGGCGCGAAGGCCCGAGCGATCTCTACTACACCGGCTTTGCGCTGCGCAGCCTGGCGATCCTGGGTCAGCTTGACGGCCCGGTGGCCCAGCGCGCCGCTACGTTCCTGGCCAAACAGTTGCACGCGCAAGTACCAATCATCGACTTCCTGTCGCTGGTCTACAGCGGTCGGCTGTTGGAATTGGCCGCGGGCGTCGACGTCTTCGCAGACGCCGCGTCCGAATGGCGCAGGAACGTGGCCGGCGCGCTCGAGCGGTTTCGTCGCGCCGACGGCGGCTATGCCAAGGCCGACGAGGGGCAATCGAGCAGCACCTACTATTCGTTCCTAATGGTGCTGTGCTTGCAGTTGATCGGCCAGCCGGTTGTCGAGCCCGACAAGTTGCTCGGCTTTGTCCGCGGCCGCCAGCGGCTCGACGGCGGGTTTGTCGAGTTGGGACCGATGCAGCGGAGCGGCACCAACCCGACCGCGGCCGCCGTGGGGTTGCAACTGGCGCTGGGGGCGCTCGAACCTTCGATGCGGAACTGCGTGATCGATTTCTTGGCTGAAATGCAGACCGACGAAGGGGGTCTGAGAGCTAACACCCGAATTCCCATCGCTGATCTGCTGAGCACATTCACTGGGCTATTGACACTGGTCGACTTGCAGGCGACCGAAACGATCGACCTGGCCGAGGTGGCACGATATGTTCAATCGCTCGAAGTCGAGACCGGTGGCTTCTTGGGGGCTGAGTGGGACTCGGGGACCGATGTGGAATATGCGTTCTATGGCCTGGGCGCGCTGGCGCTACTGAAAACCCTTGACGCCAACGCTGGATGAATATGTCGGAACTTGTTGTCGATAAAATCACCAAGCAATACGTCACCCGGGCCGAACCGCTCGAGGTGCTGCGCGGGTGCTCGTTGAAACTGGCGCGGGGCGAAAACCTGGCCATCCTGGGCCCCAGCGGCTCGGGCAAGAGCACGCTGTTGCAAATCATCGGCACGCTCGATACTCCTACATCGGGCACGGTGCGGTTGGCGGGGGAAGACCCGTTCTCGCTCGACCCGACCGACCTGGCCAATTTCCGCAACCATCGGATCGGCTTCGTGTTTCAGGATCATCACCTGTTGCCGCAATGCACGGTGTACGAGAACGTGCTGCTTCCCACCTTGGCGTCGTCGGGGGCCACGCTCGAAGCGTGCCGGCACGCCGATATGTTGATCGAGCGAGTGGGGCTGTCGGCGCGGCGCGACCATCGGCCCGGGGAACTCTCGGGGGGCGAGCGCCAGCGCGCGGCCATCGCCCGGGCGCTGATCTGCAAACCCCTGTTGCTATTGGCGGACGAGCCGACCGGCAACTTGGATCACTCGACGGCCCAGGCAGTGGCCGACCTGCTGTTTACGTTGCAGCATGAGGAGCAGACGATGCTGATCGTCGTGACGCACAGCCTGGAACTGGCTACGCGATTCCAGCGCTCGGTAGAGCTCGATCAAGGCCGGCTTGTTGAGCGTCATCAGGCCGGAGCGGCGACGGAGACGGCGCGATGAGCCATGGCGCGCGCCCGCCCACGTTCGCGCGACTGGTGTTCGACAGCTTGCGCTATCACTGGCGCACTCAACTGGCCGTGGCGCTCGGCGCCGCGGTGGGAACCGCCGTGCTGGTCGGCGCGCTGTTGGTCGGCGACTCGGTGCGCGGCAGCTTGCGTCGGCTGACGCTCGATCGATTGGGGCGCGTCGACGCGGCGTTGGTGGCGCCACTGCTGTTTCGCCAAGACCTGGCCGACGAACTGGCCCACCGGGGTCAATTGCCCAGCGAGTATCGAGTGATCGCACCGGGGCTGATGATGGAAGCCAGCTTGGCTCAGCCGCGCGACGCGGCGAGCGAGGGCGTGCTGCGGGCGAATCGTGTCTCGCTTTTCGCCGTTGACCGCCGATTCTGGCAGTGCGACCTCGCGCCCCACGACGCGGCCAGCCGAGCCCTCGCGCCCAAGGAGATCCTGCTCAACCGCCCGCTGGCCGATCGGCTGCGTGTGAAAGCGGGAGATGATGTGTTGGTGCGACTGACGCCCCCCAGCGATGTACCGCGCGACAGCGCGCTGGGGCGTAAGACCGGCACGCTGAGAGAAATGCGCCTGCGCGTGCGCGCCGTGATCGCCGCCGAGGGGCTGGGGCGATTCAGCCTGCGGCCCGATCAATCGACGCCGCTGAACGCCTACATGAATTTGGCCGACTTACAGGCCGAGTTGAAGCGGCCGAATCGGATCAACATGTTGCTGGTCGCGGGGGACAACCCAAACAGCGTCCCCACGCCGGTGGCTCACAACGCCTTGCAGGCGGCACTGCGACCGACGATCGAGGACTTTGAACTGGAAGTCACGGCCAATCCGCTAGGGTTCTTCGTGATGTCGAGCCGGCGGATGATGCTCGCGCCGCCGGTCGAGACCGCCGCTGTCCGTGCGGCGGGTGAGCGAGCGACGCAGCCTGCGCTGACCTACTTGGCCAACACGATTGCGCCAGTGCGAGCGTTCAATCTCTGGTCGTCGAAGCTCTCGCGCTGGCAATTGCTCGCAATGAACGCGGCAATCTTCCCGCAAGGGGAAACGCCTTACTCGACGATCTCGGCGATCGACTTCCCGCCCAAGCCGCCACTGGGACCGCTGATCGATGTCGAAGGTCTGGCCATCGCGCCGTTGGCCGACGATGAAATCGTCCTCAACGACTGGGCCGCTCGCGACTTGCAGGTCGCGGTCGGCGACTCGATTCGGATCGACTATTTCGAGCCCGAGAGCACGCACGGCCTGCCGCGTGAGCGCAGCGCGATGTTTCGCCTGACGGGGATTGTCGCGTTGGCGGGGCGGGCGGCTGACCGCAGCTTGACGCCGGAACTTCCCGGCGTGACAGATAAAGAGTCGCTGCGAAATTGGGATCCGCCGTTTCCGTTCGACAACGAGCGAGTTCGCCCCAAGGACGAGCGCTATTGGAAGCAGTACCGCACCACGCCCAAGGCGTTCGTGTCGCTGGCGGCGGGGCGCAAACTGTGGGGTAGCCGCTTCGGCGATACGACGAGCGTGCGCGTCGCCCCGGCCAAGGGGGAAATGGCAAACGACGCGGCTGCCGAAAAGTTGGCCGAAGCGTGGAAGCCCGACCCGGTGGCCGCCGGGCTGGCCTTTCAACCGATCCGGGCCGAAGGGTTGGCCGCGTCGAGCGGCACCACGCCGTTTGAAGGACTGTTTCTCGGCTTCAGCATGTTCCTGATTATCTCGGCCGTGATGCTGGTGGCGTTGCTGTTCCGATTGGGAGTCGAGCAGCGCGCCGCCGAGATTGGCATTCTGTTGTCGATCGGCTGGACGCGCGGGCGCGTGCGCCGCTGGCTGCTGGTCGAGGGACTGGCCGTGGCGATGCTCGGCGGTTTCTTGGGCATTGGGCTCGGGCTGGGACACGCCTGGCTGATGTTGGCGGGCTTGCGCAATTGGTGGGTGGCGGCGGTGCGCGAGCCGTTCTTGCAACTGCACGTGACGAACCAGAGCTTGGCCGTGGGCTACCTGTGCGGCGTGATCGCGTCGCTGGTGGCGATTCTGTGGGGGTTGTGGCAGTTGCGACATACCACGGCCCGGCAACTGCTGGCTGGGATCGTCGTCGATCAGTCAGGACTTATTGCGCGGCGAAGCCGCTGGTCAATGGTGATGGCGCTCGTCGCCGGCGCCGGGGCGATCGCGTTGTCGGTGTTTGCCGGCAAGCTCTCGGGGCCGGCGCAGGCCGGCGCGTTCTTTGGCGCTGGATTTCTGATCCTGGTGGCGGCGCTGGCGCTGTTGTGGGCGCGGCTGGTGGCCGGAACCACCGGCGTACTGACCGGCACGGGGCCGATGGCGATGGTTCGCTTGGCGCTGCGCAACGGGACGCGCTTTCCCAGCCGGAGCGCTCTGACGATCGG
The DNA here is from genome assembly GCA_018242585.1 of Planctomycetota bacterium. Classification (NCBI taxonomy): domain Bacteria; kingdom Pseudomonadati; phylum Planctomycetota; species Planctomycetota bacterium. The sequence continues at coordinate 73,492 of JAFEBQ010000033.1, read as the reverse complement.
ATTGATGGCATCGGCTAGTTTCCTCATCCTGGCGATCAGCGCCTTTCGGCTCGATCCACCAACGGTAACGAGCGACAAGCACACCGGCTCCGGGGGCTTTGCCCTGCTGGCCGAAAGTGACCAGCCGATCTACCAGAACCTGAACGACGCTGACGAGCGGATCGAACTGGCGTTCTCCGACCGGGACGATCAACTACTCGACAAGGCTCACACCCGGTTCTTCCCACTGCGCGTCAACGCCGGCGACGACGCCAGTTGCTTGAACCTTTACCAGGTACGCCAGCCGCGCGTGCTGGGCGCGCCGGTGGCGCTGCGCGAGCAGGGCGGGTTTTCTTGGGCCGCAAGCGGCGGCGAAAACCCTTGGCTGGCCCTGGCGGCGACGGACGACCCGAAACACGCCGTGCCGGTGGTACTGGACCAGGCCACGGCGATTTACAGCCTGCACCTCAGTGGCAGCATCGGCGACCGGCTGACCATTACCGACGGTCGCGGCCAGCCGCTCGATCTGGTCGTCGTCGGGTTGCTGCAAAACAGCTTGCTGCAGGGCTCGCTGGTGATGAGCGAAGAGAATCTGCTGCGACACTTTCCCGATGTCTCGGGCTACAAGTATTTCCTGATCGACGTCGACGCGGCCGATCTCAAATCGGTGTCCGACTTGTTGAACCGACGGCTGGGCGACTATGGCTTTGACGTGCGGCCGACGGCCGACGTGCTGGCCGAGTTCTTTGCCGTGCAGAACACTTACTTGGAAACATTTCGCAGCCTGGGTGGCCTGGGGTTGCTGCTTGGCACGTTCGGTATGGCGGTTGTGCAGTTGCGCAGCATTTTGGAACGGCGACGCGAACTGGCGTTGATGCAGGCCGTCGGGTTCGCGCGCGGTCGGCTGGCCCAGATGGTCCTGTTCGAGAACACCGCGCTGTTGGTCACGGGGTTGCTGGTCGGAACCTTGGCGGCCCTGGTGGCGTTCTTGCCACACCTGGGCGTGGGGCACGGCGCCGTCGGCGCGGCAGGTGTCCCCTGGCAGTCGATGGCCGTCACCATCGGAGGCGTTCTAGCCGTCGGCACCTTGGCCAGTCTGTCAGCGGTGCGAGCGGTGCTGGTCACACCTGTGCTGGATGGGTTAAGGGCGGAATGAGGGAAATGCGACAAAGGTCTGATTTGTTAGTGACGTACGTGCTGATATGTTGATTTCTGCAACCCATAGCCGATAATGGAGACATGGCAACTGCATCTGATATTGAATCCGATCGCGAAGAGCTTTACCGAGCTATCCGTGAGCATCGCCGTCCCGATCCCGAAGTTGCGCGGCGTGTTCACGAGCGCGCCGAGAAAGTCCGTGAGGAAATCCTGCGCCTTCACGGAGTCCAAAACATTGGCACGGACATCATCCGCGAGTTTCGTGACGCCGAACTGCCTGCTGACGTATGAAAATCGTAGACGCCAGCGTCGGCTTCAAATGGCTCGTGCCTGAGCAAGACTCTGACAAGGCATTCTCGCTGCAAGCCGAAGAACTTCACGCGCCCGACTTTTTCCCCGTTGAGGTCACGAACGCCATCCACGTTTCGGCACTTCGTGGCCGAGTAGTCGACGCTCAGTTGCTATTGGATGATCTGATCCCACGGATGCCAATCCTGCATTCGTCGGCCGACTTGCTAACACGGTCGTTGGAAATTGCCACCCAGTTTCGTCGCAGCATCTACGATTCGCTGTATGTCGCCCTCGCCGAGCGCGAACAATGCCAACTGGTGACGGCTGACCAGAAACTCTTGAACAGTTTGCGCGGCCATTTTACTTTCATCGTGGATCTGGCGTCGCTGCCGTAGCAAGCTAAAGCTAGTCGCGCCGTTCACTTTGCGCCCGGTACTGAGAAATCTAGGGCCGAACGCACCCTTTATCAGCACTGATCTACTTCCCCCTAAACCCCCTCTCATCGCGTCTTCTTCCGGGTCTTCTCCGTGCTTACCTCCGCGTCTCCGTGCTTCCGTGGCAAGTCTTCTCCGGTGAATCCCCAGGCCCTCAACACCGCCGGGCTGGGCGACTATACTGCCGATCTACCGCAACGTGCCCGATGAACGCCCGCCGAGGAGCAACGACCCGATGGCCAATTTCTTTTTAAGGCTTGCCGCGATTGCGCTCACCGCTTTCTCGTGGGGCGTCTACGGCCCGTTGCTGCGGCAAGGGCGTGATGGGGTGGGCGGACACCTGGTGCAATTCATCTGCGTCGGCCTGGCCTACTTTATCATCGCGGTCATCGTTCCGTTGGCGCTATTGCAAACGCGCGGCGAAAAAGGAACGTGGACGGCCAGCGGGCTGATTTGGAGCCTGGCCGGTGGCATGGCCGGCGCGGTCGGTGCGCTAGGAGTGATTCTGGCGTTCGAGGCCGGCGGCAGCCCGTTCTATGTCATGCCGCTGGTGTTTGGCACCGCGCCGGTGGTAAATACGATCGTCTCGATGGGCATGTCCAAAACATTTCGCGACGCAAATCCGATCTTCTACGCCGGCATCATCCTGGTGATCGCCGGGGCCAGCCTGGTGCTGTTGTTCAACCCGGCCGCCAATCCGAACGCGGCGGCGAAATCGATCTTCTCCTTGGACCAGATCAAGGTGCTGGCCAGCATCGCACTCACCGGCCTGTGCTGGGGCGCTTATGGCCCGGTGTTGCACAAGGGTCAGGCCGCCATGGCTGGCAGCCGACTGCGGCCGCTGCTGTGCGTGGGGATCGCGTATTTTCTGGTCGCGGTGATCGTGCCGGTGATCATGATGAGCACCGGCATCTCGCACGAGTCGTTCGCCAGCGACCAGCCCGGCTTCTGGCCGGCGATCTTCTGGAGCTTGGGCGGCGGCGCGGCCGGCGCGCTCGGTGCGCTGGGGATCATCCTGGCGTTCAACTACGGCGGCAAGCCGGTCGTCGTCATGCCGGTGGTGTTTGGATGCGCACCCGTGGTCAATACATTGACGTCAACGCTGGCGTCGTCCACGCCAGTCACGCTTTCGACCTGGTTCTGTGCCGGCCTGGTGGTCGTCGTGGCCGGCGCCGTCACGGTGCTGGTCTTTGCACCCAAGCCCAAGGGTGGCCACGGCCCCGCGCCGACGCCTGCGCCAAGTCCGTCGTTGGCCAAGTAATAGCCAGTTCCGTCGTTTTGCTCGTGTCGGTGGGTAGCACGCCATGACCGATCTCGAACTGATGCAAGCGCTCGACCGGCAGCTCAGCCATGTCTGGCTGGTGCGCACCTTCCTGAAGCATTCGGAAGAGATGGAAGAGAGCGATGAGCTACCCGAGGTGGTGCGCGAGCTATACGACTATTGCCTGGCGGTGGGACCGGCGCTCAAGAACAACGACCCCGTCGAATACCTGAAGGTGGCCCGCAAGAAGCTCAGCCGCTTGCAACGCTCGGTTGAGCAATACGAAGAAATCCTGCCGAATGTTTCGACCCACACCAATTTCAAGATGGCGCTCCAGTCGCTGCGCGTGGCCGTTGAAGAAATCGCCCGGCTGCTGGCCCCAGCGCCGGCCGTCCCATGAGCGGCCCGCCGAGCGGCGCCGATGCTGCGCCGCGGCCCCGGCGCGCGTCGCGAATCTGTTGGCGTTCGTTGCTGGAATTTGTCCTGTTGGTCGGGGTGTTCGCGCTCGAAGCAAGCTGGCTGCCGCCGGACCCGAACGAAGCGCATTATCTTTGTAAGGCCCGGCACTTCTGGCAGCCCGACTGGTGCGGGCGTGATTTCTTTCTCGACTCGTCCGATTCGCATGCCACGTTTTATTTCACCCTTGGCTGGCTGACGACGTTGATGTCGTTGGAACAGGCGGCGTGGACCGGGCGATTGCTCACCTGGCTGGCGCTGGCCTGGGGCTGGCAGCGGCTGGGTCACGCCCTGTTTCGCCGACCCCTGTGGACGGTGCTGGCCGCGGGGGGGGCCGTGGCGCTCAACTCGCGATTTCACGAAGCGGGCGAATGGTTCGTCGGCGGCTTCGAGGCCAAGAGCTTCGCGTACGCACTCGTTTTCTCGTCGCTGGCCCGCGGCGTGCGCGGACAATGGAACCTGGCGTTCTTGCTCTCGGGCGCGGCGGCGGGCGTCCACGTCCTGGTCGGTGGCTGGGCGACGCTGGCGTTGATGTTCGCTTGGGTAATAACACCGACCGCGCCGCGACTGCGCGAAATCATGCCCGGCCTGATCGGCGGTGGAATCTTTTCGCTGCCGGGAGTGATCTCGGGCGTCTGGTTGAGCCGTGGTGTCGGTGCCGGCTTGCTGGCACAAGCGAGCGAGATTTACGTCTATCAGCGGCTGCCCCACCACTTGTGGCCGGCCGGCTTCACGCCGCACGGTCTCGAACGATTCGCACTCTTGAGTTGTGTCTGGCTGGCGACGGCGGCATTGCTGCGAGTGGGGCCCGGCGAGCGCGTGCTGCGCCGGTTTGTATTCGGCGCGCTGCTGATTGCCGTGATCGGCGGGTTGATCAGCCTGATTGCTCCGTCCCATCCAGCCCAAGCGGCGAACATGCTGCGTTATTACTGGTTCCGACTGGCCGACGTGGCGATTCCAGTCGGCGTGTCGATCACGGCGGTGTCGTGGCTGGCGCGTGGACGGCGGATCGCGGCGCTACGCTCGCGCACCCAATGGGCCGTGGCGTTGATCGTCGTGCTGGTGGTGTTGCACTTTGGCCTGCTGTCGCGCGATCGCCGAGCGCTGGGCGTCCCGCGGGCCGATGGCCCGGGCAAGGTGTGGGACTATGGCGATTGGCGCGAGGCCTGCGCTTGGGCCAAACAGAACACCGCGCCGACGGCGTTGTTCCTGACGCCGCGCGCGTCGCAGACGTTCAAGTGGTACGCGGAGCGCGGCGAGGTGGTCACTTGGAAAGACGTGCCCCAGCACGCCGGCGAGATCATCGCCTGGTGGCAGCGAATGCTCGACGTGTTTGGCACCGGCAACACGTCAGGTCCGCGGTTCTATTCGGCGCTGGCCGACACCAGCGCGGCCCACGTCCAGCGCGTGGCTCGGCATTACGGGGCCGACTACGTGTTGACCGCGGCCGAGCCGCCCCTTGCTCTGCCGTGCGTGTATCAGAATAATTCCTACGCGATTTACGATCTGCGGCGCGCCGAGTCTGCCAAGTAATTGGGCTCGGCACGCTACTTTGTTGCAAAGCGAGTTGCCTTGCCCAACGATCTGCCGGCGGAACTTGCGCGTCGAATCGCGGCCGGACTGCCCGGGCCAGCGGTCCAAGCGGCGTATGCGCCGACGATGAGTTATGGCCGACACTTTGACAGGCCGGCGCACGATGCGCGCCGCGCGGCCGTCGTCGCGCTGTTGTATCCGCACCTGGGGGCCTGGCATTTGCCGCTGGTGGTCCGCGCCGAAACGCTCGCGCACCATGCCGGCCAGGTGAGCCTGCCCGGCGGACATATCGAGCCGGGCGAGACGAGCGATCAGGCGGCGCTGAGAGAACTCGAAGAAGAACTCGGCGTGCCGCGCGCCGAGGTCAAGCTGCTTGGGCCGCTGTCGCCGGTGTATGTCTTTTCGAGCAACTTCGACATGCAGCCCTGGCTGGCCGTGGTCGATCGACGGATCGACATGCGTCCCGAGCCGAGCGAGGTTTCGCGGCTGATCGAATTGCCGCTGGCGGCGCTGCTCGACCGGGGCAACTATGGCAGCCACGAGCGCCGACGGGGCGAATTTGGTTTCACCGTGCCTCATTTGTCGTGGCAGCAGGACCACATCTGGGGGGCCACGCTGCTGGTCCTTGGCGAATTGGCGGCGATTTGCGACGATCTGTTATCGCCGGTTTGATCACACTTCTGTCCTCACGAGGAAATGCTGGTTCGCATGACGGTCAACGATTCGCCAATTGGTTCGCGGCCGCGTCGGATTCGCGCCGTGGTCTTCGACCTCGACGGCTTGATGTTCAATACCGAGGATTTGTACCAGGGGGTCGGGACCGAGTTGCTGCGCCGCCGCGATCGCGACTTTCCGCCCGAGCTGCTCGACCGGATGATGGGGCGGCCAGGGCGCGTGTCGCTGCAGATCATGATCGACTGGCATCAGCTTACGGACACCGTCGAACAGTTGCAGTTGGAGACCGAGCAAATCTTCGAGGGGATCCTCGACACCAAGCTCGCCACCATGCCCGGCTTGATCGAGTTGCTGGCGTCGCTTGAAGCGGTGGGCATCCCCAAAGCGATCGCCACCAGCAGCGGCCGCCGCTTCGCTACCAACGTGCTGGGCAAGTTCACGCTCGAGCCGCGATTCAGTTTTGTGATGACCTCCGAAGATGTCACCGACGGCAAGCCGCACCCGGAGATTTACCTGAAAGCCGCCCATCGACTGCAAATCGCGCCGCACCAGATGATGGTCCTCGAAGACAGTCAAAATGGCTGTCGCGCCGCCGTGGCAGCCGGAGCGGTGGCCGTCGCGGTGCCCGGCGGGCACAGTCTGCGGCATGATTTCGCCGGCGCGATGCTGGTGGCCGACAGTCTGGCCGATCACCGGATTTACGAATTGCTCGAGATTCCGCGCACCTCGTAAAACATTCGGGAGCTTGAGGCCCAATGAGCGATAATGCGAACGACGTGCTGATCGACATTCGGGGCGTCTGCAAGCGGTTTGGCCCGCGCGTCATCTTGGACGATGTCAGCCTGTCGATCCGGCAAGGCGAGACCGTGGCCCTGATTGGCCCCAGCGGCGGCGGCAAGAGCACGCTGCTACGCTGCATCAACGGACTGAACACGCTCGACCAAGGCGAGGTCCGCGTTGGACCGCACTCGCTCGCGCCGAATGGCTCGGGCCGGGGCAACGGCCGCGCCACTCGTGATGTCCGCCGGCTGGTCGGCATGGTGTTCCAGGATTTCCAGTTGTTCCCACATTTGACGGCGATCGAGAACGTGGTGCTGGGGCCAATGCGCGTGCTGGGGCGTTCCAATGCCGAGGCCCGCAGGGCCGGCCAGCAACTGCTCGACCGCGTGGGGCTGGGGGACCGTTGTGATGCTTATCCGCAGCAACTGTCAGGCGGCCAGAAGCAACGGGTGGCGATTGCCCGAGCGCTGGCCATGCAGCCCCAGGCACTGCTTTGCGACGAGATTACCAGCGCCCTGGACCCCGAGCTGAAGTACGAAGTACTCGAAGTGCTCACCAATCTAAAGCGCGAAGGGATGACGCTAGTTGTGGTGACCCACGAGATCGGCTTTGCCCGGCGCGCGGCCGATCGGGTGTTCGTCCTGTGCGGCGGTCGTGTGATCGAAGAAGGTCCGCCTTGCGACGTGATCGACGCCCCGCGTGCCCAACGGACGCAAGAGTTCTTGCGCAACGTGCTGGCGTAATGACTTGCCTTTAGCCCCCGGTCAATGACCGGAGGCTTTGTGGCTAGAATGGCCAAACGAATGGCGTGACGGCCACGGTGACGATCATGATCAAAATGTCAAGCGGCACGCCAATCTTCACGTAGTCGCTGAAGCGATAACCGCCGGGACCGTAGACCATCAGGTTCGTCTGATACCCGATCGGCGTGGCGAACCCGGCGCTGGCGGCCATCATGATTACGATCACAAACGGCATTGGACTGACGTTCAATTTCTCGGCCGTGGCCATCGCGAACGGAAACATCAGCGCCGCCGCGGCGTTGTTGGTGATTAGCTCGGTAACGACTAGCGTGATCAGGTAGACGATCCCCAGCGTTACCCAAGGCTGTTCGCCGGCCAGGTCGATCATCCGCGTGGCGATGATCTCGGCGGCGTTCGTCGTATCGAGTGCCTTGCCCAAGGCGAACGAGGCGGCAATCGCCAGCAGCGTTTCCAGGTCGATGCTCCGCCGCGCCGCGCTGATCGAGCAGCACCGCGTCAGGATCATCAGGGCCGAAGCCAGTAGGCCCGCCTTCAACATGCTCATCCAGCCCAGCCCGACGACGACCACCATCGCCACCAGGATGGCCAGCGCGAGGGGCGCCCGATCGTGCCGCGGCGGGTTGGAATCCTCCAATCGGCTGACCAGGAAGAAGTCGCGCCGGTTCTTATGCTCTTCGACGAATGACGGCGAGCTTTCCATCAGCAAGGTGTCACCCGGTTGCAGGACGATGTCGCCGACCTTTTGCTTCAGGCGCTCACCATTGCGAGCCACGGCCAGAATGGCCGCGTTATAGCGCGAGCGAAACCGGCCGTCGCGAATCGTCTGGCCCACCAGAGGGCAGGTGTCCGACACCACCGCCTCAGTCAAACACCGACTGCTGCGTGGCTCGCTCAGCTTGAACACCTGGTCAGTGGCGGGCTGCAAGCCGCGCAGGCGCTGCAGATCGACCACCGACTCGACGATGCCCACAAACACCAGCCGGTCGCCACCGTATAGCGTCTCGTCGGGCGAGACGGCAGGCAGGATGCGCCCACCGCGATCGATCTCGGCCAAGAACACTCCCGGCAAGTGACGCAGGCCGGCTTGTTCGATCGTCTGGCCAATCAAGGGGCTGTCCTGCGGGACCATCATTTCGATGGTGTACTGCCGCGGGTCGTCCAGTTCGCTCAACGCGGGTTGGCGATCGGGAAGAATCTTGGAGCCGAGAATCAGGAAGACGCCACCGATGAGTGCGGCCGGCACGCCGACCCAAGTGATATCGAACATGCCCAGGTAGTGGGCCCCGGCCCGGGCCGCCTCGGGAAGACTGTCGTTATGCTTCCGCAGCAATCCTTCGACGACCAAGTTGGTGCTGGTGCCGATCAGGGTGCAAGTCCCCCCCAGGATGGCGGCGTAGCTCAACGGGATCATCAGTTTGGACGGCGAGACCCGATTTTTCTTGCACCAGTCGCTGACCACTGGAATGAGCATGGCCACCAGGGGCGTATTGTTGACAAAGGCGCTCATCACCGTGGTCGGCACCACCAGCCGGGCGACGGCCTCGGTCGAAGTTTTAGGACGCCCCAAGGTGCGATGGGCGATCCAGTCGATGCCGCCGGTTTCGCGCACCGCGGCACTGACGATGTACAGAACCGCGACGGTCACCATCCCTTCGTTGGCCAACCCGTCAAGGGCTTGCTGGCTGGTGAGGATGCCCAGAGCTAGCAGCACGGTGACCGCGCCGATTAGGACGATGTCGGCCTTGGCCCGGGGTGACATCAGCAGAACCAGCACGCCCCCCACCACGGCCAGGGTCACCAGGGCCTTCCATTCCAAATCGCCTGCGGCGAATAGTACGTCCATGCGACTCACACCTTGATGTTCGGTCCAATACTCCGGTTTCGGTGGCTTCTCGGAGCGTCCTGCGAGGCCGGCCCACCGGTGACAGCGTCGCCGGTGAGACGACGACCAGCGGTGACCCGTCATGGGGAGAACCGGCTGGATTTGCCCGCCAGTTTTTCGCCCCAAAAAGCCGAGAAGTTTTTAGCTCGCTCCTCATTTCGCGCACGCGAGCAAGGCCACATTAAGCGCGCTAACGCTTATCGTGTCCAGACTTGGCGCAACGCCAAGAAAACTCGGCGCGGTCGACAAACTTTACCAAAGCCCCAGTCCAGCCCCAACGGGGCCAGCCAATGGACACTTGGGAAAGTTTACTTTTGGCTATTGCCTAGCGAACAGGCAATCGATCTCGTGCCCCAATTCGGGCAGGACCGTGCATTTTTTAAGCACGCTGGCAAAATCGCTGTAAGTCTCAAGCTTGCAACGATATCGATGCTGCCCTTGACTTGATTGCAAAGATCAACGTATATGACGGCGACCGTGGTGTCGTCGAAAAGGACTTCGGCTATTGAAATTGGAGGAGGAGATCATGGGTGAACGGGAACAAGAGGTCATGCGCAAGGCTCAAGAGCTGTGCCAACAATCGCCTGACTGGGTGACTTTTTTCCGGTCGGTGTTGGGTGTCGGCGGAGTGGTGCGCGAGACCTTCAAAACCCCGGAAGAGCTGGCCACGTTCGAGCGGACCACTGAGTATGCCGAGCTGCAGCTCATGATGGCCCGGCTGCGCGAGCGGGGTGACGATGCGTCGAGCAAGGAGCCGACCCGCGTCATTACCGTCCGGCTGCCACAAAGCTTGCACGAATCGCTCCGGCTCGAGGCCCACGAGCGCCGCACCAGCATGAACAAGCTGTGCATTTCGAAGTTGCTCCAGTTGATCGACAATCAACTGGTGCCGGTCGAATAAGGATGTCGGCGGGCTCCTCTCGGGGGGTCTGCTATTACCGGGCCCTGTGGGGCTTGGTTCAATGAGCCGTGGTCCTGACCCCCGGCCGGCCGACGGCCGGGGGTCGCCATCGGCCACCGCGCCATGGACGGCGCATTTTCATCTTGCGCTAGAGCAGCCAGGTTGCGAAAAAAGAGAGTCGGAGCGGGCCTGTAAGCCGGGTTCTGTTCCGCGACCGATTGGCTTGCGCGCTGAAAGCTGGGGCTTGCTCCGCTAGCATGTTGCCACGGCGCTGAACCCTGGGCCTTCGTTGCCGCGCAGACCAATCGGCCGCGGCGACGATCATTTCTCTACGAAGCCGATTGCTCGGCTTCTTTAGCAGCCTACCCGAAGGTGGTGACCGATCGGGCCGATCGGCGCCGCGCGGTTTCCCAGCGGCTTCCCTTCTGTTTGGCTTTGCTCCCTGTGGGGTTTACCTAGCCAAGCTGGTCACCCAACCTGCTGGTGAGCTCTTACCTCACCGTTTCACCCTTACCTCGGGCCGACAACTCTGGCGAGTCGCCGGTCGAGGCGGTTTGCTTTCTGTTGCACTTTCCCGGGTCTCGCGACCGGTGGACGTTATCCACCACAGTGCCCTGGGGAGCCCGGACTTTCCTCCCGCTCGGCTGTTGCCAACCGAGCCAGCGATCGCCCAGCCCACTCCGACTCTTTGATCCAGCATACTCAATCGAGAGCGGACAAACCACGACCACACGACGTGGCGGAAGGGGCGGTTTGAACCGCAAAGGCGCAGAAGCCACGGGGAGGACGTGGGGGTGGGGAATAAGAGATACGAGAGGGGAGTGTGGAAAGTGGCGGGATGCACGCTTGCGGTTTAGCCGCAGGGCCAGAGGCCCGCGCGCCAGCGCCCTCTATGCATCACTCATCACTGCACACTCATCATTTCCTACTCCAGATTCCCTTCCCGAATCTGGCAGTAGCTTTCGTAACGCCGCGCGTCGAGCCAGCCGTCGGCCACTCCATTCTTCACGGCGCAGTCCGCTTCGTGTGTGTGCGAACAATCGGGAAACCGGCACAGGCCGACCAGTGGTCGTAAGTCGCGATACCAGTTGCCGACCTCCTCGGGCACGACGTCCCATAGTTGAAACTGCCGCAGGCCCGGTGTATCGACGACCCAGCCCCCTTGTTGCAAGCGAATCACCTGGGCCGTGGTCGTGGTGTGACGCCCTTTCTCCGTTTCGCGACTGACCGCCGAGACCCGCAGCGCCAGCCCGGGCTCGATGGCATTCAACAGCGACGATTTGCCGACGCCGCTTTGGCCAGAGAAAACCGTTTGTCGTCCCGCCAGCCGGCGACGAAGCGGTTCGATGCCGACACCGGTTCGGGCGCTGGCCAGAATGACCGTGTATCCCATCCGGCTGTACGCCCCAATCAGCGGTTGCAGGTCGATCGGGTCGATCAGGTCGGTTTTGTTCAAGCAGATCACCGGTTCGATCCGGTTTTGTTCGGCGCTCACCAGAAAGCGATCGATCAGGTTGGGCTTCAATCGCGGCTCGGCGGCGCTGCTGACGATGATCAACTGGTCGACGTTGGTGACGATGATATGCTGGCGACCGCGGCTGGCGCGGCTGAGCACGCCGTGGCGTGGCTCGACGCGCTCGATGATCCCCGCGGCGGCCCCTTCGGTGCGAAACAGAACCACGTCCCCCGACGCCACCACATGCCGTTGGCCGGTTGACAGAGTTTTGAGGATTCGCCGCGTGGCACATTCAAACCGGCGGCCGTCGTCGGTTTCGACGGTGCTGGTCAGGCCATAGACGCTGACCACCCGGCCCCTCAGACAGGACTTCTCGTCGACGGCCAGGACCATTTCAAAGCCGGCCGCCCCGGCGTCGGCGGCTTCGTCGGCCAGCACGGTGCGGCGGCGGGTCAGTTCCCCTTTGCCGCTGATCCGCTCATCGCGCGGCAGATCATCGGCGGCCGTCGGCTCGGTCGGCTCGTATTGCCGCGTAAACTCGTTGCGGCGAGTGCGCGGCGCGCGATTCTTACGAAAGTCGGTGCGGATCGGCTTCTTCTTACGGCTCATCGCGGTTCAGTGTAACATAACGCCCTGGCGGCTTCACCACGGCGGTGACGGCGCGACGAGCTTAACCCACGGCGTGACATGGCGAGCGAAGCGCATCTGACGGCGACCAATTGGCGAGCGGCCGGCCTGCGCTACTACGCCTACAACTATTATCTGCGCCAGCGGTATGGCAGCCGGGTCCAGAAAGTCAGCCTCGACGCCGGCTTCACCTGCCCGAACGTCGACGGCACGGTAGCGAAAGGGGGCTGCACGTTCTGTGACAACCGGAGCTTCAGCCCCAGTCGACGTGTGCCCCGGGTAAAGATCACCGACCAGTTGAACGATGGCATTCGCCGGCTCAAATGGCGGTACGACGTCGAGAAGTTCATCGCTTATTTTCAGCCCGCGACGAATACCTATGCCCCAGTCGAGCGGCTTAGGCCGTTGTATGATCAGGCGCTCGATCATCCGCAGGTGGTCGGGCTGGCCATTGGCACGCGCCCCGATTGCGTGCCGGATGATGTGCTCGATTTGCTGACCGAATTCGCCGGACGTACGCATCTGTCAGTCGAGTATGGCCTGCAAACGATGCACGACCGGTCGCTGGTGGCGATGAACCGCGGGCATTTCCATGCCGCGAGCGTCGACGCCATCGAACGCAGTCGTGGACGCGGGTTTGAGATTTGCGTCCACCTCATGCTCGGCCTGCCGGGGGAAAACCGCGACGACATGCTGGCGACGGCCGTGGAAGTGGCTCGACTGAACGTCGACGCGGTGAAGCTGCACAATCTCTATGCCGTACAAAACACGCCGCTGGGGGACGATGTCCTGGCGGGTCGCGCCCAGATGCTCGAACGGGACGAATACATTTCGATGGTGGTCGACTTCATCGAGCGGCTGCCGCCGACGTGCGTTGTCGAGCGGGCGAGCGGTGACGCGCCGCCGAAGTACCTGATTTCACCAGCTTGGTGTTTGGATAAGCCTGGGCTGCGCGCGGCACTCGAGGCGGAATTCTCGCGGCGTGACACGTGGCAGGGCTGGCGGTACGTGTCGCCCAAGTCGTGACGGCAGATCGCACGGGCAATTGGCCCTGCGGCTAAACCACAAGCATTCTTCCTTCCACCTTCTACTTTCTGATTTCTCCTCTCTCTCCCCCCCTGCTCCCCCTCTCCCCAGTCCCCTGCGGTCTTCTCCGCGATCTCTGCGCTTCTGCGGTTCAAACCGCTCCTTGTGACATGTCGTGTCGTCGTGGTTAAATCCGCTGCATTGACAGGTTGGTGGGCTCTCTGAAAGCGACAGAGTGACCGATTGGCCTTGGCCGATCATCGCGGTTTCTGGTAATAGGCGGTTTACTTATGCCGCCCCATGCTTCGCCAGCACTGCTAGAACTGCTAACACGACTCGGCCTATGCACCTCGGCCGACGTCGCCAGCATGGCTGCGCGCGTGCGGCGGCTGACCCGCACGTTGCCAGATTTTGACCAGGCCTGGGTCGACGCCCTGGCCCAGGCTCGCATCCTAACAGCTTACCAGGCGGGCGAAATCAATGCCGGCCGGGCCGAGCAACTGGCCGTCGGACCATATATCATCGAGCAGCCTCTCGACAGCTTGGGCTATGCGACCGTCTTCCGGGCTCGGCTCCGCGCGACACCGAACACGCCGCTGGCACGCGTCTCGCACTGGCGGCGGACGCTGCGCCGTGTTGGGCTGATCCGGCAAACACCATGTACCAGGGTGCGACTGGCGGTGATCGATGCGGCGTCGGCCCAGGCCGAACCATCGCTGGTGGCAAATTTGGAAGAGCTACGCGAGCGCAGCCGGCGCGTTAAGTCTCCTTACGTAGCGCCGATTCGGACGGTAGGACGAGCCGGCGGTCAACTCTGGGCGGCTGCCGACTATCGCAACGACATGACTGCCGCCGAGCGATTGACACGCTTTGGACGATTCGACCCGACCGCGGTTTTGATCATTGCCCGACAAATGGCGGCAGCACTGGCCGCATGCTCACCGGCGGGAATTGTCCACGGCGACGTCAGCGCGCGAACGCTGTTGATCGGCGCCGATGGTCGCACGCAATTGGCGTTTCCCGGGCTGCGGCAACTGGTCCGTCCCCACGAGACGGAACGCTGCGAGACCCTGGGGCCCGAGGTATTCGACTATCTTTCGCCACAACGGGCCGCGGACGCTCCGGCCGCAGAAAGTGACGACTACTTTTCGGCGGCATTGGTCTGGTGGCACTTGCTCGCCGGACGCGCGCCCCGCGCCGCCGCCACGGCCCAGGAAAAATTGCACGCGGCCCGCAGCCTGAAGATCCCCAACATTACTCACCTGGCCAGCGATATACCGGCCGCATTGTTGAGCGCACTGCGCACGTGTTGCGAACAGTCACCGATGGCGCGCCCGACTAGCGCAGCCGCGATCGAACAAAAGCTCGGCCCACCGCCGCGGCGCTGTGAGCGGACGTTGGCTCGGGCGCTCGATCAGCCTGGCGCGCGTCGCTTGCAGTGGGGTTCCACTCCGGCGCCGCGGCGCTGGTCGCGCTCGGCCTGGCGTGCCGGCGCGATCGCCGCCGGCTGCATGTTGATGATCGTGGCTGGCACCTGGCCCCAATGGCAGCCGCTGGTGACACGGAAGCTCGCCGAGGAGGTCGCGCCGACGATCAAGATCGCGGCGCCGACCGTCGCCGCGACGCCGGCTCCGCTGCCAAAACCGATCACTCCCACCGCGCCGCCAACCGCAAACGGTCCTTGGCCCAGTTCCACTTGGGAGAACGGCGAACTGGTACTAGCACCGGGCGAGCCGATCGCCGTCGAGCAATTCAAACTGACGGGCCCGACGACCATTCGGAGCCGATTGGGCCAGCGCGCGACGATTGCCGCGCCGCAGGCCGGATGGCGTTTGAGCGGCGCTGAGGTGCGCTTCGAGAACATCGACTTCGTCGCCGACGCCAAAAACCTGAACGACCCGCTCATTCGCCTCGATGTGCGACGCGTCGAGTTCGTTGGCTGCTCGTGGCAGCATCAGCGCCAGAGCACCGGGCCAGCCCTGGTTTGGAACCCGCCCGCGGGGGGCGGACGCGACGACGACGTGTTGCTGCGCGGCGAATTGCACCTGGCCGATTGCCTGCTACAGCACATCGGCTCGGCCATTCACTACGACGGCCGCGGCTCGGCGCTGGTCGAGCTGGCCAATGTGCTGCATCTGGGGCCAGGTGCGCTGGTGCAGTTGGACTCGGCGCCCCAGCGCGGCCAGCTTCTTGAGCTGACCGCGTCACATGTCACGCTGCGCGAGGCGGCGGGCCTGCTCACCGTGAATTGCAACGCCATTCCCACCGACCCGGGACAATTCTTGATCGTCACCGACGATTGCGTGCTTTGCCCGAGCACTGGCGTCGGCTTGCTCAACTTTGTCGGCGTCGAGCAACCGGCCGCGCTGCTCCAGGCGGTCGCCTGGCGCGGCCAGGGGAGCGTGATGCCGCAGCACGCCACGCTGTGCCTGTGGCGCGATGGCGAGGGAACCGCTCGCGGCGCCGACGACGAGAAGTTGCAAGCCGCGGGCTTGGTCCGCAGCCCGTTGGACTTTTCGGGCGAAAAGTCGGCCGGCCCTGCGGCCAATCGAGTGGTGCGCTGGCAAGCGCCGCGTCAATCGCCCGAGCCCCCGGGCATCCGCGAGACGAAACCGATGCCCAGCGGTGCCTTGCGCTGATCGAGCAGCCGGACTCGACGCCGTGCCGCCTGCTTCGTCATTCGGACTTTCCCACCGAATAGGGGCGTCCGTCAGCCTGTCACCCCGCGAGGCCGTTACATTCGGAACACCCGTTGCGCCCGCTTCGGAGAGGTCGTGTGGATCGCCGTTGACGTTTTGACCAGCGGTGGCTTGCGGCATAGAGTTGAGTTGACCAGGGGCCAAGGGCGGAGCGGGCAGCCACGAACATGCCGCGCACTCACACCCCACTAGTCAGGCGTGATCCGACATGGCATTCTTCCGACGATTTCTTCGCGACACCGCAGCCGCCACCGCCGTCGAATACGCGGTGCTGCTGGCGTTGATTCTGATGAGCGTGATCGCCGCCATCGGCACGGTCGGAGCGCAGACGGGCGGCCTCTGGTCCAGCATCAAAACGCAAGTCCAGACCTACATGTCGGGCTCGTAGGCGACATGCCGCGCGTCGATTCGCGCGCCGCTTATCTCCGCCGACGGAAGCGGTCGTAGAATAGGATCGCGGCCAGCGATTTGGCGTCTTGAATCTCGCCAGATTCGCAAAGTCGCAGCGCCTCGCCCCACGTGACGACCAGGTTCTCGATTTCCTCGCCGGACTCGCGCCGAGTCGGGCCAGGCTTGAGGTCCAGGGCCAGAAAGACATGCATCCGCTCATTGAGGATGCCCGGCGACATGAAGAACTGGCACAGCGGCTCGATCCGCCCCGCCGTGAAGCCGGTCTCTTCGATCAGCTCGCGCCGCGCCGTTTCGATGGGCGGCTCGTTGGGCTCAAGTGTCCCCGCCGGCAGTTCAATCAGCGTTTCGTCGACCGCCACGCGGTGATTGCGAATCAGGCACACGTGCTCGTCATCGACCATCGGCACAATGGTGACCGCGCCGGGATGTTGCACCGAATCGTGGACATGCTCGGTCCCGTCGGCGGCTCGATAGCGACGCCGCACGACGCGAAATCGCCGGCACGTTAACAGCGTTTCTTCCTGCATTTCCAACACCTGTGCGCTGGCTGGGCTGAACCGAAGCGTTTGCCGGAGTCCGCCGGCAGTGATAGGATAACAGAGTTCGCTTGTCGCCGCCGGTGGCCCGCGGGTTGCCGGGTCGGAAGCGATATCATGGACCGACCGAACAGGCCGAGCGCTATGCGCGATTTACTGTCTTGGAATATCTCGTTCGGCCGTTGGGCAGGCATGGACGTGCGCCTACACGTCTTTTTTATCCTGTTCGCGGTCGTTGCCATCCACTTCGGCTTGCAGCACGACTCGCTGGTCTACATGTTGGCCGTCACCGGCATTTTGTTGCTGAGCGTGGCGGTCCACGAGTTCGGCCACTGTGTTGGCGCTTGGCGCGTCGGGCGGCCCGTCGATCAGTTGATGTTGTGGCCGCTCGGCGGGTTGACCAACGTCGGCGCGTCACACCATCCGCACCACGAGTTCGTCATCGCCCTGTCCGGGCCGATTATGAACTTGGCGGTCTGCGCGCTGTCGTCGCTGCTGTTGCTCCGTCGGGTGGGCGAACTGCCGCCGCTTTTGAACCCGCTGGCTCCCCCCATGCCGGCCACCGATGGCTCGGTGACCTTCGATGCGCTGCTCGATGCTACATTCTGGATCAATTGGGTATTGGCCGTGGTGAACTTGCTGCCGGCCATTCCGCTTGATGGCAGCCGGGCGTTGCGGGCGCTGCTCTGGCCCAAACTCGGTTACCGCACCGCGGTGCTGGTCACGTCGATGGCCGCGCAAGGAACCGCGGTGGCGCTATGGATGGCGGCCTGGCTGGTGCATGGGCACTTTCCATTTGCCACGTTGCCGCTGGCGCTGCTGGGCGTGCTGGTCTTCTTTGCCGCGCGTCAGGAGGCCGAGCGAGTCGTCGAGGCCGAGACCGGCGCCGAGCAGCCGTTGAGTGAAGATTTCTCGACGGGCTTCGCCAACTTGCAAACGACGGTCAGCACGGCCCAGCCGCGCCAGCCGGGTTTGCTGCGCCGCTGGCTCGAGCAGCGCAAGGCCGATCGCGAACGTCAACGGCAAGAGCGCGAGCGGGACGAAGAACGCCGCGTCGATGAAATCCTCGCTCGGCTTCACGTCGTTGGCCGTGACGGCCTATCCCTCGAGGACCGGGAGCTGCTGGACCGCGTGAGCCGACGCCTGCGCGACCGCGGCCGCGATTAGTCTGGCGCGAGCGCCGAGCGTCCCAACGCGGCCTATCCGCGCGTGCCGCGGTTTGTCACCTCGCATTGCTTGCAAGCGGCGCAGCAAGATGTTTACATACTTCTGTCCCGCCCCGTCGCCGCACTCCCCCCCTCCCCCGTGAGGCTCAGCATGTTGCGCTCGCCCGGCTTTCGCTCCCTGGTCTATGTCTTCTCGTTGACGGCGTTGGCAATTCCAGCCCATGCGTTTGCCGCCAAACGGGTGCGCTTTCGCGAGCACGTGGTCGATCGCCAGTCGACTTATAGCGCCGGCGCGGTGTTCGACGTCAATCGTGACGGCAAGCTCGACCTGGTGACCGGCGGCCGCTGGTACGAAGCGCCAAGTTGGCAGCCCCGCGAACTGCGGCAGGTCGAGTTTATCAACGGTCGCTTCGACGATTACACTTGCGCTCCGTTCGACGTGAATGGCGACGGCTGGACCGATTTCCTGATCGCCAATTATCGGAGCCGCAAGCTTGGCTGGGTCGAAAACCCCGGCAAGGCCGACGGCCCCTGGCCCGAGCACGTGGTCGAGCGCCCTGGCCCCATGGAGACCGCGCGCTTGGTCGACGTGGATGGGGACGGCCGGCTTGACTTGTTTCCGAACGGTCGCGACTTTGCCGCCTGGTGGAACATCATGCCCGGCGGCGCCGACCGCAAAGCGGAATTTGCCCGTTACGACTTACCCACCGAGCTTGTCAGCCACGGCAACGGCGCGGGCGACATCAACCGCGACGGCCGACAGGATCTGATCGGCGCGGAAGGCTGGCTCGAAGCGCCCGAAGATCGCCGTCACGGGCGCTGGACATGGCACCCGGAGTTCAACTTAGGGCCGGGGGCCAGCGTGCCGATCGTCTGCGCCGATTTCGACGCCGACGGCGACCTGGACCTGGCCTGGGGGCGTGGCCACGGCATCGGCCTGTGGTGGCTCGAACAGACCACGGTGAACAACCACCGGCAATGGACGCCGCACGCCATTGACACCTCGTGGTCGCAACCTCACACCGTGGAAATCGCCGACCTGGACGGAGATGGCAAGCCCGAACTCGTCACTGGCAAGCGGTACTTGGGACACGACGGGAACGATCTCGGCGAATGGGATCCGCTGGTGATTTACTATTACCAGTTCCTGCCCCAGACGCGCACCTGGGAGCGTTTTCGGATTGCCAACGTGGATAGTACGGCGGGCTTTGACGTCGACCCCAAGTTGATCGATATCGACGGTGACGGGGACATCGACTTGTTCACCTCCGGTCGAAGCGGTGCGTACTGGTTCGAGAACCTACGGATCGGCGACGTACACACGGCTGAGACGCCGGTCGTGGCGGCCACGTACACCAATCATGCCGACCTGTTGCAGGTGCGTGACGATCAAGGAAACATGCGCCCGGTCAAGACACCGGCCGACTGGGGTGTGCGCCGCATGCACATCAAGCACCAGATGGAAACCGTCATGGGCCCCCTGCCCGATCCTTCGCGGCGGGTGCCGCTGGACGTGAAGATCGAAGCAGAACAAGACGGCGGAAAATACCGGCGCATCAAGCTGACCTATGCCGCCGAGCCAGGAGATCGCGTACCGGCCTGGCTGTTGATTCCCAAAGACCTGAAGAAGCCTGCCGCGGCAATGCTCTGTTTGCACCAGACGAACAAGCGGGGCAAGGACAGCGCCGCGGGACTGGCCGAGCGGCCGGCGGTGCAATATGCCGCGCACCTGGCCGAGCGGGGCTACGTTTGCCTTGCGCCCGACTATCCATCCTTCGGCGAGTACAACTACGACTTCAAGAACGGGTCGGGCAAGTATTACAGCGGCTCGATGAAAGCCATTTGGAACAATGTTCGCGCGATCGACTTGCTGGAAACCTTACCGGAAGTCGACGTCAACAAGATCGGCGCGGTCGGACATTCGCTGGGCGGACACAACGCGCTGTTCACCGCGGTGTTCGACCTGCGGCTACGAGCGGTGATTACCAGTTGTGGGTTCACGGCGTTCCCGGACTATTACGGCGGCAAGCTGGCCGGCTGGACCAGCGACCGCTATATGCCGGCAATCCGCGACAAGTTCGAATTGGATCCGGCCCGGATGCCGTTCGACTTTCACGAAGTGCTGGCGGCGATCGCGCCGCGCGCGCTGTTCGTCAACGCGCCGCTGCACGACAGCAACTTCGATGTGGCCGGCGTGCGCAAAGTGATCGCCAGCGTCGAACCGGTGTACGAGCTATTGGGGGCCAAGAGTCGGTTGGTGGTCGAATACCCCGACGCCCCGCACGACTTTGTCGACCCGGTCAGGGAACAGGCGTACGAGTGGCTCGAAACGGCGTTCAAGAAAAAGTAATGCGGATTGACGCCGTCGACAGATGCCAAAAAGCATTCACCGCAAAGACGCGAAGGACGCAAAGAAGACAAAGAATTGAATCGCAGAGGTCGCTGAGTTGCGCAAAGAACGGAATTTGTATTCCCGACTCCGCGATCCCCTGCGTCCGCTGCGAGATATTTTCCCGTCTTTCCTTTGCGATCTTTGCGTCTTTGCGGTGAAAAAACCCTTTGAACTCTATTTCGCCTGGTGTTATCTCCACTAAGCGAGCGGCTTAGTGCCCTTCCAGGTCGTGCTCGCCCATCTGCGATTGCAAATAGTTCTGCATTCCCACTTGGTCGATCAGGCCCAACTGGGTCTCGAGCCAGTCGACGTGCTCTTCCGACTCGGTCAGGATCGTATCGACCATATCGCGCGTAGCATGATCTTTGACTTGCGCACATAAATTCGCCAGTTCGTTGTACGCTTTGACGCCGCGCGTCTCGAGCGCCAAGTCAGCCTCGAATTGATCCTTGACGTTGGTGCCGGCGCGGATCACGTCGTAACGAGCGATCTCGGGCACCCCTTCCAGGAACAGAATGCGGTCGATGATCTTGTCGGCGTGCCTCATTTCGCCGATCGATTCCGAGACATGTTTCTTGCCGAGCTTCACCAATCCCCAGTTGATGCACATCTTGCCTTGGATGTAGTACTGGTTGATGGCGGTCAGTTCGATGGTCAGCGCGCCGTTCAAAGCGTCGATGACTTGTTGATTCCCTTGCATGATGTCTCCGCGGTAGTGGTGAAGCCTGGCGTTTGCCAAGAATAGTTTCAAAGGTAAACTGCGCCGACGATTCTATGGCCCCCAGGCGGCCCAAGTCCAGGGGCCAGCGCCGAATGATTTCGCGGCGCGAGAACCGGTCTCAACACTTATCGAGCTTCGATCTCAACAGCGGTGTCGATTACTTGGCCGGCAACAGATTCTGCTGCAAAAACAGCACTTCCACGGCCGTTTGATAGTCGCGGTTGTCGCGTTTGGCGAAGCCATGCCCTTCGTTGTCGGCGTACACGGTCCAGACCGTGCGCCCCGTGCCGCGAACGCGGTCGGCAATTTGCTGGGCCTCGGCGAACGGCACGCGCGGATCGTTCCGCCCGTGAATCACCAGCAGCGCGCTCTTGATCTTGTCGGCGTTCAGCGCCGGGCTGACCCGGGTGAAGAACTCACGCGTTTCCGATTGTCGCTCGTCGCCGTACTCGGCGCGGCGCAGGTCTTGACGGTAGGGACTGGTTTGTTCCAAAAAGGTGATGAAATTGGCGATGCCCACCACGTCGATCCCGGCGCGGAACCGATCGCCAAAGCGGACCAGACTGGCCAGCGTCATAAACCCGCCGTACGAGCCCCCCATCACCGCCACGCGATCCTTGTCCAAGTCAGGCTGCGCGGCAATCCAATCGAGCAGGCCGCCGATGTCCTTGACCGAATCTTCGCGGAGCATGGCGTTATCGAGCTTCAGGTACGACTTGCCATAGCCCGACGAGCCGCGGACATTGGGCGCGATATAGCAGACGCCCAACTGGTTGACATAGAACTGGGTGATTGGCGAGAAGTCGGGCCGGTATTGCGACTCGGGACCGCCGTGAATGCTGATCAGCACCGGACGCTTGGCCGGCTTCGCAGCTTTGCCCGCCGCGTCATTTTTTGCCGACTTCGGCTTGAAGACATACGCCGGGATCTTCTTGCCGTCAAAGCTGGTAAAGCGAATCGCCTGCGGCTGGACAAAGCTGTCGGGGCGCAGCCCGCCGGTTTCGCTGTAGGTCCAGCGCGTCAGCGCACCGTCGCTGAGTCCGACCGAATAGGCCTCGGCCGGCGCGTCGGCTCGCGAAATCGTCAGCCCGAGCTGCTCTCCCTTGGGCGAGAACTCCAGGCTGCCGACCGTTCCCAGCGGTAGTTCCAGCCGGCGACGCTCCTTCCCTTCGAGCACGTATACGCGCCCGGCGCCGTTTTCGTTGACCGTGAACGCGACACGTTCCGAGTGCTTGTCGATGGCAATGTCGGCGACATCCCAAGAAATGTCCTCGGTCAGCAACTCGTACTTCTTCGTCGCCAGTTCCAGGCGATAGAGCTGCAAGAACTCGCCACGCGAATCACAGGTCAGATAGGCGTAACGCCCGTCAACGCCATAGGCCATCGCCCCGACCGCCGCGGCCCCTTCGACCGGCAAAGGCAAAGGTTCCAGCTTGCCCGACTCGGCGTCGAGCAGCGCCGGATACGATTCGTTGATCGAGACATACCGCGACACGAGCAATTGCGTCCCGTCGGGGGACCAATCGCGCGCCGACCAATACTCGCCGGGTCGCGAGAACAGCAGCTTCATCGAACCCGGCTCGCGCGGATTGGCGACGTAGATATCGACATCGCGGCCGTTGCGCTGGTTGCTGTGAACGATCATTTGCGAACCATCACGTCGCACCGGCCCCAGCAGGTTCCGGCTCTTGCCGTCGGTCAACTCGACGCTGCGCCAATTGGCGCGATCCAACAACATCACCTGGTCGTTTTCGCTGCCACCACGGCTATAGGTGAGCAACAACGCCCCGTCGCGCACGCCAGGAATAAGCTCGCCGCGCACCGGTTCATCCATGAACGTCAGTTGTTCGCGGCGGCTGCCGGGCTCGCGCACGTAGTGTACCTGCACACTGTTGCCGAATCGGGTATGGATGATCATCCCCTCGCCCGTCGGGTTCCAACCACCGAAGCCAGCCGCCCGGATGCTCTGGTACTGGATCAGTCGCTCGAAAATTTCGGCCGGAACGCGCGGGACGTTCTCGGTCGCAATCGCCGCCGGCCGCCGCGGGTCAGACGCCGCAATCGTTGCGTCGGCCTTTTCGGCGCCGCGCAGGCCGGCAAGTGCAACCAGTGAGAAAGCAACAGCGGCAGAGAACTGTTTCATCATGGCGAGATCTTACTTTCGGAAGGAACCCAGGGGGTGAAACCCCTAAGCTTCAGTTAAGTGGCGGGAACGGAAGCGGAGCCAGGCGAGCTTGCAGCGTACGTCCGGCGTTAATTAAGGCATCAAGGCGTTGCGGATGGCCGACCAGTTGCATGGCCACGGGCAGGCCGTCGTCGGCCAAGCCGCACGGAATCGACACGGTCGGCACGCCCGCGTGGCTCCACGGGGAATTGAACCACGGGTCGCCGGTGGTGTCGATGCCCGGCGCGGTGGTTACCGTGGCCGGCGTCAACAGCGCATCGCAGGCCGACAGCATGCTCCGCATGTCCGAAACAAACTGCCGACGGTGATTCAAGGCCTCGTCGTATTCGGCGTCGGTCACACGCTGGCCTTCTTCGATCAGGCCAGCAATGCGCGGGCTGAACTGATCACGGCGAGCCGCGAACGACTGCGCATGCACTTGCGAGGCGTCGCGGGCCATGATCCGCCGGTGCATCACATGAACTTGGGCAAAGCTGGCCGGCAGCGGCAAACTGGCCGGCTCCTTCACCCCCGCTTCGGCCAGCGAACGCTCAATTGTTTCGCGCACCTCGGGGGAAGCATGGAACCAAAAGGCCGGCTCCGGCTGCATCAAGCGCGGCTTCAGGGTTTCGATCGCAGGCAGATTGAAGGTCTTGCCGCTGAGCACGCTCAGCAGTAGCGCAAGATCATCGACCGAGTGAGCCATTGGCCCGGCGTGATCGAGCAAGGCGCTGACCGGCGTAACACCGTCCAGGCTGACCATGCCGTGCGGCGGCTTCAGCCCACACACGCCACAGTAACTAGCAGGCCGGGTGATCGAGCCGCCGGTTTGGGTGCCAATCGCGGCCAGGCACATGCCCAGCGCCACCGCCGCGGCCGAGCCGCTGCTCGAACCGCCCGGCGTTCGTTCCAGGTTCCAAGGATTACGCGTCACCGGCGGGTCGAAACAGGCCCACTCGGTGGTTACCGTCTTGCCCAGGAAGATCGCCCCGGCCGCGCGCAATCGCGAGGCCAGCGTGGCGTCGCGCTCGGCGCAATGCCCCTCGGTCATTGGCGAGCCCGAGCGCGTGGGCCAGCCGGCCACGTCGACAACGTCCTTGATGGCGATCGGCAAGCCGTGCAACGGCCCGCGACGTTTTCCTTGGGCCAACTCGGCGTCGAGCAAGGCCGCGCGCTCGCGCGCGCCGTCCCGATCGACGAAGACCCAAGCGTGTACTTTTGATTCGAACCGATCGATCTGGGCCAGGCACGACTCGACCAGCGCCAGACTGGTGGCTTCACCCTGGGCAAGTTGCTGGTTCGCTTGGGTGCATGTCGTGGCCGGCATTTCACACTCGCGTCAACTAACGCCCCGGATTCACCGGCGGGGCCAACCGGATCAATGACTCCGCGAACTGCACATGGCCGAGACGGCGCAGTGCGTGCTGCAACTGCCACAGCCGGCCGCCTCGTCGGTACCGCAGCCCGGTCCACAGCCGGTCGTGGCCGCGTCGACAAACGCGCTGTACTGCGCCTGCGCGTCATAGGCCGAGGCCAGCTCCGTGGTCAGGGCTTCGACCCGCGGGTCCACGTCCCCCAGGAAATAAAACACTAACGACTGGCCGTCGAACAGATGCTCGACGTCGAGTAGCACTGTTGAGATCCCCTCGGCGTCGAGGCGCGACTGGCAGGCGTCGAGTGCTGCGACCCGATTCTTCAGCAGCCGGGCTTGCAACAGTTCGTCGGCCACCGTGACGGCTCGCAACACTTGTCCGTCGGCCTGGCGCTCAAGGGCATCGGTTGCGTCGTCATTCGGCGCGACGGCGGCAACAGGCTCGGGCGCCGAGAGCACCTCGCCCAGTTCCAGGCCGCGCGACGTGCGGAGGATGACGCGCCGCCCGCGGGCATAGCGCGTGGCATCGGCCGCGACAAATCGGCCGACGTGCCCCAAGGCGCCAAACCGCACTACGTGCTCGGCAAATCCGCTGCGTATCAAAACTGGGCTCCGTCTTATGGACGCGGCCTCCATTAAGGCGGCCGGTGAATGGTCGAAATCGGACAAGCCGTCATTTTCGACGACGCACCGGCGAATGCCAAGTGGCGTGGCCGAAATGCCGCCTAAATTCCGCAATTTGCGCCGGCCGACCCTTTGACCAAAAACGGCCTAGGACGCAAAATGACCCTTCACGCGCCGCGACTTCGGCCCCCAGCCGATCTGACACGAAATCTTTCTGTTGAAACGACGCGATCTGCCCCCTCAGCACTGCTGCGAGACCTTGCGATGATGCACCTGGCTGCGAATGAAAGCTCACCCGCCTCGGCCCACGTTCGTTGGAACGAACTGGCCGACCGCGTGCTGGCCGGGCATCGCATTACGCATGACGAGGGGCTGTCGATCCTGCGGGCGTCGGATGCCGAGTTGATGGACCTGCTGGCGGCGACGTATCGCGTGCGCCAGCACTGGTTCGGCAATACCGTGCAGTTCTATTTTCTGATGAACGCCAAGAGCGGGCTGTGCCCCGAGGATTGTGGCTACTGCTCGCAGTCGAAGGTCTCGGACGCCGAGATTCCGCGCTACAACCTGCTGACTCGCGACAAGCTGATGGACGGCGCTCGCGTGGCGGCCGAGCGCGATTCCAAGACGTACTGCATTGTCATCTCGGCCCGCAGTCCCAACGAGCGCGAGATGCGGGCCATCACCACCGTCGTGCCCGAGATCAAGCAGAAATACAGCCTGAAGATTTGCGCGTGCTTGGGGCTGCTCACGCCCGAGCAGGCGCAGGAGCTCAAGGCCTGTGGCGTCGACAAGGTGAATCACAACCTGAACACCAGCGAAGCCAATTACGGCAACATCTGCACGACTCACACCTATCAAGATCGGATCGACACCTTGCGGGCCGTGCGCGACGCCGGCATCGAACTGTGTTCCGGCGGCATCATCGGCATGGGCGAGGCGGACGATGACGTGGTGCGAATGGCCTTCGCGCTGCGCGATTTGAACGTCGAATCGATCCCGGTCAACTTCTTGAACCCGATCGATGGCACGCCGCTGGCCGGGATCAATCAGTTGAACCCGCGCTATTGCCTGAAGGTGCTGTGCATGTTCCGGCTGGCGAACCCGAGTTCCGAATTGCGGATTGCCGGGGGCCGCGAGATTCATCTGCGCAGCCTGCAACCGCTGGGCATGTATGCCGCCAACTCACTGTTTGTCGGCGACTACCTGACCACCAAGGGACAGCCCGCCGAGGAAGATTGCCGAATGCTCGCTGATCTGGGCTTTCAGGTCACCAAGGGGGAAGAGGCGGCGATTGCCGCCGGTCATCGCGACGAAGATAAGCACGGCGAAGCGACCGAGAGCGCGGCCGCCCATTAATTACGCGCGGCAAATTTTTTCTGGCGCGCAGTTTCAACCCGGCGCGCGTGCGCGCTACGTCAGCAAATCATGCCGCGAATCGGGCATTAGTTCGCCGAGAAGGTCAACGTGCGGCGGCGCACTGGCGGTGTGCGCGTCACGCTGACGATCAGGCGCACCCAGACGCAAGCGCGGTCATCTTCGCGCTGCACCTCAAAGTGCCGGTCGACGACCCGGCCAGCAAATTGCTGCTCGAGTCCCGATGTTACCCCCCGCGCGCGACAGCGCACGCCGTCACCCAGATCGGGGACATTGCGCGAATGCCAGTCGGTGAACACTGACTGGGCGAGAACGTGTCCGTCGGCATCCTGGAATTCGACGAACACACCTGCCGCCATGCAATCGATCAAATCCTTAGCCATGACGTGCGCCTCCTTGGCGACGTTGCAAAGACCAACTCCGTGGCCTTTCAGATAAGACGACGCGAGCATAATGAACCCGGCCCCAATGGTCAATCTGCAAATGCCGCGCCGAGGTATGCTCGTCGCGGCAGGCGACACACCCCGCGAGCGCACGACCGGAGAATAGTTCGCGTTTGACGCCGCGCGCCAGTATGCTAGCGGGTTCCGCTTAACTGGCTTGCCGTGCTCCACGCCTGATTCCCTCGACCGCCAAGGAAACTCCCATGCGTCACGCGCTTCGCTTCGTTCGTATGTCGATTGCGGTTGCCCTGTTGCCCGCTTGCCTGGCCTTCGGGGCTGATCAGCCACCGGCCCAGCCCGCGAAGAAAGCGCCGAACCCTTCGCTGGCCCCCGTCGAGGACGAGCCTGGTTTGCCGCGCGTGCTGTTGATCGGCGATTCGATCTCGATCGGCTACACCCTGCCGACTCGCGAGCTGCTCAAGGGGAAGGCCAACGTCCATCGCATTCCCACCAATGGCGGGCCAACGACCAACGGCGTGGCCAACCTGGACAAGTGGCTCGGCGACAAGCCCTGGGACGTGATCCACTTCAACTTCGGACTGCACGATTTGAAGTACATGCCCGACGGCAAGCGGCAAGTTTCGCTGGAAGATTACGAAGCGAACTTGCGGACGATCGTCGCGCGGTTGAAGAAAACCGGTGCCAAGGTCATTTGGTGTACGACCACGCCAGTGCCCGAGGAAGTCGGCGGCGTGAAGCGCGTGCCGGGTGAGGTGCTGGAATACAACGCGGCCGCGGCCCGGGTGACCGGCTCGGAAGGCTTGCTGGTCGACGACCTGTACGCCTTTGCCTTGCCGCAGCTCAGCAAGATTCAGCTTGAGAAGAACGTCCACTTCTCGGGGGACGGTTCCAAAGTCCTGGCCG
Source organism: Planctomycetota bacterium (assembly GCA_018242585.1). Lineage (NCBI taxonomy): Bacteria > Pseudomonadati > Planctomycetota > Planctomycetota bacterium. Next base: position 45,503 of record JAFEBQ010000033.1, on the reverse strand, counting down.
AGCAGGTCAGCCGCAGCATCCTGACGGCGCTGGGGAAGTAAGCCACGCTCGCAAACCAATACGGCTGCTATTTCTTAGGCTCTGACTTTTCGCCATCTTTGGCGTCGGCAGGCTTGGCGTCTTTGGCTTTGTCGCCGCTCTTCGCCTTTTCGGCTTCCTTTGCCTTGGGCCCGTTCAGCGTCGCTTCGCGCATGGGCTCGGGCATCTCGGCAAGCATCTCATCGAACAACTTGCGGAGCCGATTGACCACATTTTGATTGTCGCGGGCCACGTTGTGTTGCTCGGCCGGATCTTCGGCCAAATTGAATAGCAGCCAATCCCCTTCACTATCCCCCGTCGCCACACCGGGGAGATTGCTGGGGTGATACTGCTCGCGCGGCGCCAAGATGCGCACTCCGTCGGGTGCCCGTGGGTCGCGATACAACTCGCTCGCCTTCATCACCGTCTGCACGCGCGGCCCCGACCGTGGACCGTGCAGTTTCCAACTGCCGCTGACCACGGTACACAACTCGGGGCCTTTCAGCGAAAAGACCGCGTCATGGATCGGCTCGGCGTTGCTAGTCAGAATGGGCATCAAATCGCGGCCGTCGATCTTGCGGTCGCTCGGCTCGGAAACACCGGCCGCCTTGAGGACTGTGCTGAAAATGTCGGGCATGACCGCGATCTGGGCCGAAACGTGCTCGCCCGTGATCTTGCCTGGCCAGCAGGCGATCAGCGGCACGCGAATGCCCCCTTCCCAGGTTTGTCCTTTCATGCCGCGCAGACCGCCCGTGCTGCCGCCGTACCAGGGACCGTTGTCACTGGTAAAGAGAATCAAAGTCTTTTCGCTGAGCTCGAGATCCTTGAGCTTGTCGACGATCGCGCCGACGCTCCAATCGAGCTCGGTCATCACGTCGCCGTACAAACCGCCGCCACTCCTGCCGTAGAATCGCGCCGAAGGGGCCAGCGGCTTGTGGGGCATGGCATGCGACAACAACAAAAAGAACGGCTCGCGCTGGTGCCGGTCAATGATCTTCAGAGCGCGCTCGGTGTAGGCCTTGGTCAACGCGGCTTGCATCACCACTGACTGGACGCGGACATTGCCGTCGTACATCTGCACCGGGTGCATGTCGTTGCTGTACATGATGCCATAGTATTCGTCATAGCCATGTTTCAGCGGGTGGAACTTTGGCTTGTGCCCCAAGTGCCATTTGCCGACACAGGCGGTGTGATAGCCGGCCGACTGCAGCAAGTCGGCCACGGTGATTTCATCGTCGCCAATGCCCAGCTCGTCGGCCTTGGGGCCGGCGTCGGGTGCGGGGTTGTCGACCAGGCCGGTGCGGAATTGGTAGCGCCCCGTCTGCAAGGCCGCGCGCGACGGAGCACAAAACGGGCAGCAACTATAAAAGTGCGTCAGCCGCGCGCCGTCTTTGGCCAGTTGATCGATCCGCGGCGTGTGATACTTCTCTTGTCCATAGCAGCCCAGGTCTCCGTAGCCCAGATCGTCACACAGGATCACAATCACGTTGGGGCGATCGGCCGGCGCGGCGTGCGCTTGCTCCGCAATCGCCAACCCAGTGGCAAGCAAACCAAGGAACCAAACAAGCGTTCGCTGCATAGCCAATCCTTGAGCGCGGTAAAGCGTGGTGATATCAATGCGCGGCGCATCGAGGAATCAAGCAGACTCGCCGCCGGGCGGGTGAAAGCTGAATTATATGCACTGCGGGGACGTGCTGCGCGCCATTTTTGATGTCAAATTGGCCGACGCTCCGCCACGAGCGCGGTCGAATCATGCCGCCCTCCTCGTTATACTAGCCCCATCAAACCGCGCCGCATCTTCGCGCGCCGAATCCACTGGGCAAGCATCGTTCCGCGGGCGACATGAGCATCGACTTCCAGACCTGGGCCGCGAAGCTCCAGCGGCTTCATGGCCTGCTCCGATCGCTCGCCCCGGCGGGGAATGCACGTGGCATCGCCGGCCCCGCTGGTCAGGAATGGTTCGAGCTGCTCGAACGCAAGCTGCTGCCCCAGGCGACCGCCCAGCCGTGGTTGGTCGTGGCAGCCGTCGGCGGCACGAACATCGGCAAGAGCCTGATCTTTAACCTGCTGGCGGGCGAGAACGCCAGCGCCGTCAGCCCCCTGGCCGCCGGCACGAGGCACCCGGTTTGTTTGACGCCTCCTGGGTTTGACGACGAACTGACGCTCGGCCAGGTCTTCACCGACTTTACGCTCCGGCGGTGGCAATCGGCCGACGACTCGCTGGGAACCGAGGACGCCAACTTGCTTTTCTGGCGCGCTGGCCGGAACGTGCCCCCCCGGCTGTTGCTGCTCGACACGCCCGACGTCGACTCCGACGCACCGGTCAATTGGCAACGCGCCGATGCCATTCGCCAGTCGGCCGATGTGCTGCTGGCCGTGTTGACTCAGCAAAAGTACAACGACGCCGCTGTCAAACAGTTCTTCCGCCGCGCCGCGGCCGCCGACAAGCCGGTGATCGTGATCTTCAACCAGTGCGATGTCCCCGACGACGCCCCGTATTGGCCCCTGTGGCTCGAAACCTTCTGCCGCGAGACGGGCGTTACGCCCGAGTTGGTGTACGTTGTGCCCCACGATCGGGCCGCGGCCAATGAGCTGCGGCTGCCGTTTTATGACGTTGGCCGTGATGGCCGTCAGCCAGTTGGGACGCCAGGGGATTTGCGTCATGAACTGGCGGCACTTCATTTCGACGCGATCAAGATTCGGACGTTTCGCGGCGCGCTGACCCGCGTGCTCGATCGCGAGCAAGGCTGCCGGCGTTGGCTCGACGAGTTCCGCCATACGGCCGCGGCATTTGACACAGCGCGTCGAGAATTGTCGTTGCGCGAATTGGCGAGGCTCGACTGGCCCACCGTACCGACGTCGCTGTTGGTCGATGAGATTGTCGCCTGGTGGGATGCGCAACGCGCCGGCTGGCTGCGCTCGGTCCACGGGGCGTATCGTACGATGGGCAATTGGCTGGTCTGGCCGGCGCAAGCTGCCTGGCGACAAATCGCCGGCGAGGCCCGCGATCCGATTGCCGAGTTTCATCAGGACGAGCGATTGGCCGTAGTCGAGACCGTGGAAGCAGTGATCGCGCAGCTTGAGCGGCTGGCAAACGTCGGCAATGACATCTTGCGCCCAAGGTTGCAAGCATTACTGGCCGGTCATTCGCGGGTGGCATTGATCGAGGAACTTCGCACGGCCTACGAGCAACTCCCCGAGATCGATGATGAGTATCGCCAGTTCCTGCGTCATGAGTTAGAGACGTGGCAGCAGGAGAATCCTCGCGCGCGGAGCTGGCTCCGCTCGATCGATGTGGCCGCCGGGGTAGCCCGTCCGGCCATCACGATTTCGCTGGCTGTCGGCGGCGGGTTTCTGGCCGCCGACGTGGTCCACCAGGCCGCGGTGCAAGCCGCCGGGCACACGGCCACCCAATGGGCGGCCGACGCGGCCATTACCAGTGGCGTGACCGTGGGGGGCGAGGCGCTGGTGAGTCTGTCGGGGCAGGGGATGAAGCAAGCCTGGGGGAGGCTATTCCTCCGCCTGCAAACTCGCTTTGCCGAGCAACGCGCCCGCTGGCTGGCCCAGTGGCTCGAAGCACATTGGCTGCGCGATTTGTTCGAGGAACTGCGGGCCGGAGCCGAGCTGGTCGAGCTGCCAGCTTTTCATGAAACGAACACGTTACTTGACGAGCTGAGCGAAGTTCGCGAATGAGCGCTGCTGCTCGTGATTCGCACCGCGTCGCGCGCGATCAGCCTTGAAGCCCTGGGGCTTTTATTCCTTGGCGTCTTTCAAGATTCTCGCCGGCATCTCGCATTCGATCCAAAACATGGGGTGATCGCTAGCCGCGGTCTCTTTGACGCCAGCGCCTGCGACATTCAACCCTCGGGTGAGAATCCAATCGATCCGTCCCTGCGACCGGCCAGCAGGCAGATCGCCCAACGCGTCGACCACTCCTGGCCGCGTGAGCAATTTTTGCAGCGCCGGATCGTCGCGAGTCGTGTTCAAGTCTCCCATCAAGACCGCCGGCTCAGCCAGCGACAGGAACAAATCGCCGACAGCTTCGAGTTGAACATGCCGCTCGCGGTCGTCGCTGCGCGTCAGATGGGTTACGACGACGTTGAGCGTCGTGCTATGCACGTCGAGCGCCAGCCGAACAGCATTCCGATAGCCGTCGCTCCACGGACTTGGCAGCGGGATACGTTGCCAATCGCGCACCGGCAGCTTGGACAGAACGCCGTTGCCGAACCGATAGTGCCAATAACGCTCTTCTGCTGGTGCGAATAGCCACGCCAGTGAAAGCTGCCGACCTAGCAACTCAGACTGATCTTCCGACTGCCACAGCCAAGGACCGCGCACTTCGTTCAAACCAACGAAATCCTGATCGGCCAAAACCGCAGCCGTCAGGTTCAAGTCGACCGGAGCGTTTGGCCCGCGACCGCCGTGAATGTTGAATGTCGTCAGGCGGAAAACACTCTTCTCGGCCGGCACGGCGACGACTGCGGACGCCCCGCTGAACTCATGCCCCGCCGCGGGTCCGCACGGCATTCGCAGCGACGCGGCCCACCAGGTCGACAAGGCGGCGGCTACTACGAGCCCGACCAGCCAAACGCGCCGCTGTTGTCGGCCGCCTTGGGTTAGCGACTCAGCCTGTGGCGTGTCGGCATTCATGCCGACTTCCTGAATGGCGTTCGGGCATTGAGAGCGCTCGCACCGCGCCAACACGCGACGCCGGCGGGCAAGTCATCAGCCTGCGATACTTCATCGGCAACTGGCGCGGCCTGCATTCGCTCAACCACCGCATCGACCACCTCGCGGACTTCGATCAAGTCCATGCACGGCGGCGGATTTTGGCCCAGTCGGCATTGCTTGGCCAGACACGGCGCACAGTCCAGCCGCTTGCGAATCACCGTGGCGTTCGAGGCATAGGGACCGGTTCGCGCCGGCGCGGTCGCGCCCAGCAAGGCGACAATCGGCACGCCGACCGCCGCGGCGATGTGCATCGGTCCGGTGTCGCCGGTGACGACGACGCTGGCCCGGGCGAAAAGCTCGGCCGAGCCCAACAGACTGAACTGGCCGTCGGCCCGCAGGACGGGCACGCTGGCATCGCGCTCGATCTGATCGCAAAGCGCTCGGGATGGCGCACCGCCGACCAACGCCACGCGAACATTCGGCAGTTTTGCCAGTTGTTGGACCAGCGCTACGAACTTCGCCGCCGGCCAAAGATTCGCGGCACGCCGGCAATGGGGATTGATCGCCACCAGTTGCTCGCGCGCCAAGTCAACACCGGAGGCGGCCAGCCAACGCTCGACAGCCACTACATCTTCAGCCGCCGGCCAAAGCGGAAACAAGCGCGGCCCAGGAGTATGCAACGTGGGCTGAGCGAAGTCGAGATACGGGCGTACCAGTGGCGCCAGTTCGCACGTCGCGCCAAGTGGTGCGATCAGCTCAAGCGCACGCTCGACAGCGTGACAATCGAGCGTGCGATGGGAAACCGTCTCGGTGTAGAACCAAGGAGCGCCTTCACGCGCCTGGGCGGCGCCCAGCCGCCGTGGAGCGCCGCTGAGCCAGGTGATCAGTCCGCTGCGGAACAAGCCTTGCAAATCGATGGCAAGATCCCAACTTCCACAGCGCAGGCGGCGGACAAAGTCGAGCAGGCCGCCACGCTGGCCGCGATCCCAGACGATTGTTTCGTCGAGCCAGCTCTGGCCGCGCAGCAAGCCGGCATGCGACCGTTCGACCGCCCAACCAATATGCGCGTGGGGAAAGCGCTGGCGCAGCGCCTGGCCGGCCGGCAGCGCGTGAAGCACGTCGCCGAGCGAGCTGAGTTTGACGATCAGGATCCGGTCGGGCATTGCGACTGTTGCACCTTGCGCGCGATTTCGATCGCCAGCGTGCTCGACGAATGGCCGGGCAGCAAATCGAGAGACAGCACGCGGCCACCGTACGATTGCACGAACTCGGCCCCAACGATCCGATCGACCGACCAATCGCCTCCCTTGACCAACACGTCAGGACGAACTTGCTCGATCAATTCGAGCGGGGTCGGCGCGTCGAACACCAACACCTCGTCCACCGATTTCAGGGCCAGCAGCATCCACCGGCGGTCATCTTCACAAATGAACGGCTTGTGCGGGCCTTTGAGCCGCTGCACCGAGGCGTCGCTGTTGATTCCGACAATCAGGCGATCTCCGAGCGCCCGACAGCGATCCAACAAGTCGACGTGGCCCGGATGGAGCAAATCGAAACAGCCGTTGGTAAAGACAGTGACAGGCATGCGGAACCGCCAAAGTTCGGTGAATGGGCCGGCTATCATAGTCCGACGAGCGAAAAACGCCCAAGGGAGATTGGGAGGGGCTAGGGGCTAGGGGCTAGGGGCTAGGGGCTAGGGAATACTTGTGATGATTTGTCAGAGTTTCATGTGGTTCGTGATTTTTCGTCTTTACGAGTGCCCTCAAATCTCCTCAGTATCTGCTTGAAGGTTTGATGTAACTTATGTCTGCACCATAGATTCCGCGATGCATCAAGCCCTAGCCTCTCGCCCCTAGTCCCTAGCCCCTCCTCGCCCCCGCCCCTGTTGCTGGCTTGCTGTCTATGGCAAGATAGGAACCAATCAAAAGCTGCCCTATGGCAAAGCAGTCGTCACGCCGTTGGTGGACGCTGCCCGGCAGCTCGGGCAACAACCTGATCTCCAGAATTGAGGTTTCCAATGCGCAAGTTTTTGGTTCCGGCAATGTTGATGGCCGCTTTGGGCATGGTCGGCTGCAAGGACGCCGCCAAGAAGCCGGAAGACGCTGCCAAGCAAATGCAACAGGCCGCCGACAAGGTGAAGGCCGCGACTGACGAGGCTGCGGACAAAGCCAAGGCCGCAGCTGACAAGGCCGCCGCCGAAACCAAGGCCGCCGCTGACAAGGCTGTCGAAGCTGCCAAGTCGATCGTGCCGCCGGCAGCGCCGGCCGCCCCCGCGGCTCCGGCAGCGCCCGCCGCGCCGGCTCCCAAGTAGGCCGACCGATTCGACAACCAGTGCCGGTCACGAAGCCCAGGGGTTCGCGCCCTTGGGCTTTTTTTGTGCCCTGAAACCGGCGGAACAACCGGCACAATCATTACGTGCTGGCCTTGGGCGTTTTTTCTCCAGTCGCGACGAGCGAGCATGACCTAGGTTTGCACAGTCATTGCGCTCGTAGCGCGCAGGTGCCCAAACATGGGACCGCCACCCGACGTGCAACGACCTGCGCCGCGCGCGCCGACCCACCGCCAACTTTCCGACGCTTGAAAGGTGTTGCCATGTCACTGTTTCAAAAGACCGCCTGTTCGCTGGTGATCCTGGCCGGCAGCGCCGCCACGACTTGCGCCGCGCAGCCTAATCCCCACCCGACCACGCCAGTTTCGCCGTACGCGGTCCAAGAGCCGCACATCTATCACCAGCCGACTGGTCACTTGAAGCCCTGGCAAATGCCGATTGTGCCGAACCCGGGCGTGTATCCGTTCGCCTATGGCGCGTACGGCGGCTATGGCGTGAGCTATCAACCGTACTACTCGCGGCACGGCGATTTGATGCGCTACCCGAACACCGGCCTGGGGACGTATGGCCCGTACACGGCATTGCGGCCCATGTGGGCTGGCCTGTACCACCCGGGCCATGCCGCGCCGATTCAAGGCGTGGCCAGCGGTTGCAACTGCGGCCACTAAGTCGCAGGCAACATCCTTGCTAGCAGATTTGCGCGACGGATCGCGCCGCCGTAAGTGATTGCGGCGGCGTGCCATTCGGCGCGTCGCGAAAACTGCCTGGACACGCCCCCAGGGGGCCAGTAATCTGCCGCTCCGCGCCAATCGAGCGCGAGCACAAAACAAAGCTGTCCACTCACCGGCAAGGAGGCCGGACCATGAACATCAATTTCTTTGCCTGGATTCGTGAAGGAGTCCGCCAAGCCGTGCTGCATGGCGTGAACGACGCCGTCGGGCACATGGGGCACTCGACCCACGACCCCGAAATGTCGCAGCGCGTACTGCAAGCCATTCAACAAACCCAGGCCATTCCGGCCACGGCGACCGCGACAGTCGCCACCGGCGGCGCCAGCGCCAACCGTCGCCGCAAGTTGGGACGCTCGCTCGACCAGATTGTGAACGACCGGAACGAGAATCAATCGAAGCGCTAGCTCACGCTTGCTACGACTTGGCTTGAATATGAATCAACGGCAGGCGGCGTGGAACATCGGTTCTCGCCACCTGCCGTTTTTTTCATTATGCCGCGAGACGTGACACGGCCGGGCCGACGACAGCGGCGGCCACGCGCGCCGCCGACAGGAGCGGCAATTCCGGATAGCACGGCAGCGAAAGAATCCGCCCCGCCGCTTGCTCAGTCACCGGCAGCGAACCTGGCCCATAGCTCAGGAACTGATAACCCCGCATCAGGTGAATGGGCGTGGGATAGTGAATGCCATGGCCAATCTGCTGGGCGTCGAGTTGTGCAATCAATGCCGAGCGCCGCGGCGAGTTGATGACATATAGGTGGTAGCTGTGGCTGGCCCCGCGGGTCGTGCGCGGGCGGTCGATCTGGCCGGCGAACTCGACTTCGTACTGGGCCGCGATCGAACGACGCAGCAGCAAGTGATCGTCCAGGTGGCGCAGCTTGACGTCGAGCACCGCCGCCTGCAGTTCGTCGAGTCGGCTGTTGACCCCTTCGCGCTCGCTGTAATAGGTCGCCGCGCAGCCATACATGCGAATGCGCCGCATCTGCTCGGCCAACTTGGCGTCGCGCGTGAAGCACAGGCCACCGTCGCCATAAGCGCCAAGATTCTTGGTCGGATAGAACGAAAAGCAGCCGACGTCGCCAAACGTGCCCGTGTGCTGGCCATCGAGGGTCGTACCCGTCGCTTGAGCGCAATCTTCCACCACGCGCAGCCGATGCTGCCGGGCAAAATGCAGCACGGCCCGCATGTCGACGGCGTTGCCGAACAAATGCACTGGCACGATCGCCCGGGTGTGCGCGGTGATCCGGCTGGCGGCATCGTGCAGATCGATCAGCAGCGTCTGCGGATCAACGTCACAGAACACGGGCGTGGCACCCGCCATGCGAATAGCGCTGACCGTCGGGATGGCCGTGTTCGAGACGGTCAGAACCTCATCCCCTGAGCCGATGTCCAACGTCCGCAGGGCAATGGCGATGGCGTCGGTGCCGTTGGCCACGCCGACCGCTTCGCCCGGCGCGCCCAGGTACGCGGCGAAGTTCTTTTCAAACTGCTTCACGCGCGGGCCAAGGATCAGGCTGCCCGAGTCGAGCACCGCGGTCATGGCCGCGAGAATCTCCTCGCGCATGCCCGCCAACTGCTCGCGGTAATCGAACATACGAATGGCGCTCGACGGAGTGCTCATAGCCAGTATTCTTCCTTGTGCTGGCGATAGAAGTCGAGCGAACGCTCGATGCCCGCTTCGAGATCAACGCGCGGCTGCCATCCGGTCGCCGCCGCAAAACGCGAGTAATCGCCGTAGTAGTCACCGATGTCGATGATCTTCTTGTCGTCGGGGAACGGCACCGAGGTGACCGGGAACTGGCAGTGCCGCTGCAAAATGTTCACAAAGTCGACCAGCGAGTAATGCCGCGGCGCTCCCAGATTGAAAACACGTCCCAGGCAGGCTTCGGTGTCGAGCCCCAGCAACATGGCGTCGATTACGTCGTCGACGTAGTTAAAGTCGCGCACCTGCTGCCCGCCGCCAAACAACTGAATCGCCTCGCCGCGCAGGGCCTGGCGAATGAAAATACCGCAAAACCCCTGGCGATTGCTGCGAATCTGCTGGCGCGGCCCATAGGTGTTGGTCAATCGCAGCACCACCGACCGCACGCCGTAGGTGACATGATACAATAGGTGGTAATACTCGGCGGCCAGCTTGTTGATGCCGTTAACGTCCAGCGGCACCGTGGGGTGATCTTCGTTGACGGGCAGGCACTGCGGCCGGCCATAGACCTGCCGCGTCGAAGTATACAGCAGCCGCGCGCTGGGATTGTGCTTGCGACACGACTCGACCAGGTTCATCGTCGAGACGCAATTCACCTCGAGATCGAGCTGCGGATCGCGCATGCTGTCGCCGTGGCTCACCTGGCCGGCCAAATGAAAGATGTCGTCCTTGCCGGCCACCAACACGTCGAGCGAGTGGGTGTCGCGCATATCCGAGATGTTGACGGCCACGCGATCGCGGACGGGCTCGATGTTGGCCCACGAGCCGCCAAATTGTGGAATCAGCGAATCGAGCAGCGTCACCTGTGCGCCGGCTTCGACCAGGCGAATCGCCAGGTTGCTGCCAATGAAGCCCAGGCCGCCGGTCACGAGCACCTGGCGGTCGGCATAGCGGCTGGCCGAGTTCACGTTCGCGCTCGCGGTTTGAGTTCGCAGTTCACACGTTCACGGACGACAAACTGGGGCTGGCCATTGTCCTTGAGGAAGAGTCGCCCCAGGTATTCGCCAATCGTCCCCAGCGCGAATAATTGTACGCCGCTGGTGATCAGAATCGAGACCATCAACGACGCCCAGCCCGAGGGCATTTGAGGGTCGATAAAGCGATCAATGACCGCGTAGATCGCAATCAGTAAACCAATGATTGCAAACAAGAAGCCCAAGCATGACGCCAAACGCAGCGGCAGGATCGAAAAGTTGGTGAACATATTCAGCCACAGACTGACCAGCTTGGTCATCGTGTAGCCACTCTTGCCGACTTGCCGCGAATCGTGCTCGACCGTCACGCGCGACCAACTGTTGGTGCAGCGCAGAATCAAACCGTCGACGTACGGATAGGGCCCCTGGTACTTGATGATCTCGTCGATCAGGAAGCGATTCACCGCCTTGAACGACGAGAGGTACAGATCCTTGGGCTTGCGCAGCAAGATGCTGGCCACTTGATTGTTGAACCAGCTTCCCAAATTGCGCAACGGGTGATGTCGCTTGCTTTCATATTGTGCGAAGACGACGTCGTAGCCGCGGCGAATCTCATCGACCAGCTTAATGACTTCGCTGGGCGGATTCTGAAAATCGTCGTCCATGATCACGGCGTAGTCGCCCCAGCAGTGATTCAGGCCCGCCATCACGGCGTTGTGTTCGCTGAAATTGCGCGACAGGTTGACGAACTTAACTTGCGGCAAGGTCATCGACAGTCGCCGGCAGACGTCGGCCGATTGATCGGGGCTGGCGTCGTTGACCAGCACGATTTCCAGTTGATACGCCTGGTCCAAATGCTCGATCAGCTTGTGAACCAACGGTTCAACGGTCAGCGCACCACGATAGACCGGAATCACGATTGACAATCGCGACGGGCTGGCGTTCGGCGCGCGAGCGGTGGTCGCGTCGTCAGGCACCGTGGTAAAGGTCGTGGCCGTCATGGCTGGCTAACTGTGATTTTTGTCTAATCGCTAGGACAATGCTCGACTGAACTATTTCGGCACAGTTGCTTCGGTTGCGGCGCTGGCGGTTCGCGCGTCGGGCAGCCGTCGGCCGATGATCACCACGTCCTTCGGTTGCTTCGCAAGGTGCCGATCGCAGTTTATTTCGCAGACCGGCTCCCAGGCGAAACCAAAATCCAGCTTGACCGCAAGCTCCGGCCGATCGAAGCAGAAGTATTCAAACCTCTCGCGGGCCGCGTCAGTGATTTCCACGCGCTCGACCGGCCGACGCAAATGGTAGCGGAACAAGTGATGCACGCCGCCAATACTCACCAGCCGGGTATTCGGCGGCAAATGGTCGCGGAACTCGACGATCGATGCCTCGGCGTCGTTGGTCACCGAGCGGTAGAAATTCACCAAGAGCAGGTTGTAGCCCATGCCAAACAACAGCGCGACCGCGACGACCATCGAGCCGACGCTCGTCATCGTCGAGCGGTTGCCCGCTTGCCAGACCAGCGCGCCGCAGCCAAGCGCCAAGAGCGCGAAGGCCACGCCGAAATACCAGGGAGTAGTCAGCGAGAGATCCATCGGCAACAACGAGACGATGAGGGTCACCACGCCCACTAGGGCCGACGTGACGCCGAGCGTGCGTGCCGTCACCCGCCAGGGGCGCAAGTCGCCCGTCCGTTGATCGCGGGCGAATAGTTGATCGACCACTAGTCCCACCAACACCGCCATGCAAGGCATTAGCGGCATGAAGTAGCGCGGACGCGCGGCCTGCGCAAGCCACACGCTGGGGAATGTGATCAAGAACGAGCAAACCAAGAACTGAATCGCAGGTTTCACCTGGATAGGCAATTCACGACGAAATCGCGGCTGGGCAAACCACAGCAGCAGCGCCGACCAGGGCAACATCGAGCCAAAGACTTCGAATGGATACGCCGTCATATGCCCGAGCAGCGGCCCCCACTCGGTGATCGTCGTCTTCTTGAGAATTTCGCGCGTCCAGGTCAGATACGTCACGTCCCAGCCGAGCATCAGCAGGTAAGGAACTTGCCAGACGCTGAGCGTGGCGGCGAACGCCAACAGTCCGATCGCGTGCGCCCGCGAGAAGAAGAATCGCCAATCACGGCGAATGAACAGCAGATAGAAACCAGTGCAGGCCAGGAAATAAACCGGCCCTTGGATCCCCTTGGCCAAGGTGGCCAGCCCGGTCAGCGCGTAGCCGACGCTCCACGTCACGCTCGGTCGCCAACCGACGCGGTAGCCGCACTCCCAGCAGAGAATCGCCGAGCCGAGCGTGACCGTCATCAGCGAGTCATTCTCGGCCAGCCGGCCAATCTGCAGCACCTGCCCCATGGTGAGCCAGGCCATGCCGGCGGTCAGCGCGCCCAGTCGCGATTGCCACGTCCGCGCGCAGCCATAGACCACCAAGGCCATGATCAGCGTCGATAAGACCGACGGCAGTCGAACGGCGAATTGTCGATCGTCGCCCAACGCCAGAATGCCCCAACCGATGACCCAGTTGCACAGCGGCGGGCGTTCGAGGAACAGTTGCCCCTCGTCGCGGATTTCAAACCAGTTGCCGCTGTTGAGCATCTCGTGCGTGATCGTGATGCGGCGCGACTCCTCGCCGCGAATGCTTAGCGCGTCGAGCCGATAGACGTAAACCGCCAGCGTCAGGGCCACCAGCAGCAACGGCCCCCACGCCTCGGAATCACGATTGAAAAACTTACGAATGCGATCCATCGCCGGCGCGCCATCCTTGGCATCGACGGCGCGAACTGCGCCGTCCTGGGAATACCACAGCGGGTGTCTTATACACCGCGAAAAAAAACCAGACTAGCCGACTCGCTGTCGCCCGCCAGGCAATCATGCTAGCTGCTATCGAGCTGCCAATGCGAATTCCTGCTGTAGGGTGCACTCTGTGCACCTTATTTGTGCGCCGCAGGCCATTTGGCAATGCGCCAAGCGAATATGCTTGCATCGCGAAGATAAGGTGCACGGAGTGCACCCTACACGAAACGGCACGACAAACCTGGAAATGACGGCTACGCGGCTTTGGCCGACGAGCGCAGCCGGCCGAGCGCGAGTTGCTGGCGCGCCAGGTAATCGGCCACTCTCACCGAGCAGAGCAGTTGCTGCTCGCGTGGGCGATCGTCGGCCAAGGCGTCGTGCCAGGGATGGTCGGCAGGCTCGGCCGACGAAGCAGCCGCGCCGGGGTGAATGCCAATCTCGATCAATTGTTCGCGCGCCGGTTCATCAAGCCAGGTCTGCAACACTGGCAGCGTGATCTGCCCGGCGTGTGCCGTGCCGAAGTAGCTGTCGGCGTGCCGCCAGCCTTGCCGCCGCACACGCTTGGCAAATCCTCGGGCATAGTGCCGCTTGACCTGGGCCAAGAGCCAGGCCGGCAAGCCGCGCGAGCAGAGAATCGCCGCCAAGGCGCGGCGTTCGAGTGGCAGACGTACGATCGAGATTCCAAATCGTTCGAGGACGCCTGGCAGCGCGTCACTCACGGCCGGAATCAGTTCGATGTATTGATGCCCGTTGACGTGCGAGGGCTGAATGCCCAGGCCAACCACGGTTTCGATTTGCGCGGTCAGCTCGGCGCTGATCGGCCGGCGATACCGGTCGCCCGTCCCCCACAGCCGCAGGAACAACGCGCCAATCCCGGGGAAGCAACCTTGTTCGTCGAGCAACTCGGCCGGAAACTTGGCCCCGGTCACCGGCTTTCCCTGGGTCAGGTTCAAATGAACGCCGATGTCAAACGGTTCGCGAGTGTCGCTCAGCGTGGTGCGCATCTCGCCAGCCACGCCGGCGCTCGGCATGCCGCTGTCGGCCAATGCTCGCAGCTTGGGCACGTTCAGCGCTGCCGTCGGGCCGTTGGCCAGGATCGACGCGCTGGTCAGCAGGCCGTGGCGAAATGAATCGAGAATCCCCTGGTCAACCGCGCCATTCAGCCCAAAATCGTCGGCATGAAACACGAGCCGAGCGCGAACATCCTTGGTGGCCGATTTCATGATGCGTTGAGTCTCGGGCTAGGCCGACCGACGCTGCCGCGTCTCGGCCGGCACGGTAACCGCGGGCTTTTCGATCGTGCTCTGGCGGTGAATCGCCGGGCGGCACAAGTGGCGGCCCCAAACCTTCACGGCGTCCAGGAGCATGGGAATCGAATGCCGCGTCAATGACAGCGTGGTAGAATACTCGTTGACCAGCGTGACCGGAATCCGCTTGAACGGAATCCGCAGGTGTTGCGTCAGGAAGACCACTTCGACGTCAAAGGCGAAACCATTCACGCTCGCCAGGCTGAAAATGTCGTAGGCCGCGGCCCGGCTGAACAGCTTCAAGCCGCACTGCGTGTCGGTCACCTCACGCGAGATCAGCGTGGCGACGATCTTGCTGAAGACGGTCGTGGCGATGCGGCGAGTCAGCTTGCGTGGCGCCAACTGGGCCGCGCCGTTCAAGTCGCGAGCACCAAAAACCACCTCGCACTCTTCACGATCCAGGATGCGATAGGCGGTGATCAGGTTATTCAAGTCATAGGGCAAATCGGCGTCGGTAAAGCCGACGATCCGCCCGGTGGCGGCCAGCAATCCCTGGCGCACCGCGGCTCCTTTGCCTTGATTCTCGGGCAATCGTAGTGTCGAACAGCGTGGGCCGAAATCGTCCGACACGTGAGCCGTGCCGTCCGAACTGCCGTCGTCGACCACGACGACGCGATAGTCGATCCCTTGCCGATCGAGGAACCCGGTCAGCGTTTCGAGCGTCGGGCGTAGACGCTGCTCTTCGTTGTAGGCGGGGATAATCAACGTCAGCTCATGGTCGGTGGGCCGGCGCAGCCGCACGACGTGCGGAGCAAGTTGCGGCTGCGCGGAGCGATCGGTAGACATCGGCACCATCCCTGGTCTTCGACGCGGCAAAATCCATTCGTCCACGGTGTCCTAACGGCCCCCGTGGCGCAATTGCGGGGCGGTATTCTAGTTGATTGCCGGGGTGTGTAAATGCGGGTTCGGTATCGCCGTGCCGCTAGCGTTTACGGTTTCGACAGCGTGAATTGCTCGAACCTTTCCCTCAATTGGCAGTCTTCAGGGAACGCGGCGCAGCGTCCGAAACGCTCATGTGCCATCGCCCAGGCTTCGAGATACGCCGCAAATTGCCACGTATCTCCGATTTGCCAGGCAAGCTATACTTCAAATAGAGACCCCAACAGGGTGTTTGCGCCCCCAACGGTTCAGTGGATCGGAACCGGTGCGGCGCTGGCCACGGAGAAAACCATCACGTGATTGATCCCAGTCGAGCCAAAGGCATTGTCAGCGAAGCGGCGGTACTGGTCGGTGTGTCCCTCGACGGCCAACCGATCGAAGCGGAACCCCTCGAAGAGTTGGCCGGGCTGGCCGAAAGCGCCGGGGCCAAGATTGTGGGGCGGCTCACTCAGCGACGCGAAGCTCCCGACGCCACCACGTACTTGGGGCGCGGCAAGGCCGAAGAACTTCGCGATCTGTGCGATCAAACCGAAGCCGACGTGGTGATTTTCGATAACGACTTGAACCCGGCCCAGGGTCGCAACCTGGAAAAGCTGGTCAAGTGCCGAGTCATCGACCGGACGCAATTGATTCTCGACATCTTCGCTTCCCGGGCGCGGACCTACGAAGCGTGTCTGGCGGTCGAATTGGCGCAATTGCAGTACGCGCTGCCGCGGTTGAAGCGGATGTGGACCCACTTGTCGCGTATCAAGGCCGGTATCGGCATGCGCGGCCCTGGTGAAAAGCAGCTCGAAGAAGACCGCCGGCTGGTCGAGCATCGCATCCACGAATTGAAGACCGAAATGCGCGGCGTCGAACGCCGGCGCGAGCGGCAAGTGGCCGCGCGGCACGATCACATGACCGTCTCGCTGGTCGGTTACACCAATGCCGGCAAGAGCACGTTGATGAACGTGCTAACCGACGCCGGCGTGTTGGCCAAGGACATGCTGTTCGCCACGCTTGACACGCGGACCCGCCGCTGGCAACTGCCCGGCTGGGGGCCGGTGCTGCTGAGCGACACGGTCGGGTTCATTCGCGATTTGCCGCACCATTTGATCGCCAGCTTCCGCGCCACGCTCGAGGAAACACGCCAAGCGAACCTCCTGTTGCACGTGGCCGACGCCGCCAACCCGGCCGTGTTTGAGCAGATCACCGCGGTTTATCACGTGATCGAGGAACTGGGCATTCAGGCCAAGGACACGCTGCTGGTATTGAACAAGATCGACGGCTTGACCGATCGCTCGCGGCTCGATGCCTTGATACAGCGCTATCCGCACGCGGTGCCGGTCAGTGCTCGCGGCGGCCAGGGGATGGACCAGTTGGCCCTCGCGGTGAGCGACGCCCTGAGCCGATCGTTCCTCAACGTCGAGGTCGAAGTCCCGGTCGGCGACGGCCGCACGCTGGCCTATCTAGCCGCCCACGGCGAGGTTCTTTCCAGCCGTTATGGCACGGAAAACGTCGTGATTCACTGTCGCTTGCCCGAGCAGCACGCCCACGCGGTGATGCGGTTCGGCGCGCAAGTCCGGCCGCACACCAGCGGCGTGGTGCAAACGACGCATACCATGGAATCGTTCGATCGCGCGGCCTCGTAGAACATTCCCTGGTGAAACCCTGCTACCAGCGGGAGAAGGGTTGCTTCGCGCCGCGCGATGGATCATAAGGTAAATGGCTCGCGACGCATTTACCCTCCTCCCTGCCCGTCCCTGTGAGGGAGAGGTGTTTGTCGCGATCGCTTCCATGTTAAGAATCAATCGTCGTCGATCGAATTCCTTCGCTAGAAAACTTTCCGCATGCCGCGCAAGCCCGCTCCAACCGAGTTGCCTGAGATTGCCCTGATGGGCGATTTGAACGAGCGCGAACAGGAAGTCGCCGCCCAGTTCATGGACGTCCCACCGGGCGGCGAGTGCTTGATCTACTTCGATTCACCCGGCGGCAATCCTTACGCTGGCTTGTCGTTGATGACACTCATGATGTTGCGTGGCCTGCGCGGCACGGCGGTCGTTACCGGCGAATGTTCCTCGGCGGCGCTTTGGCCGCTGGCCGCGTGCCGGCGCCGGCTGGTCACGCCATTTAGCGTGTGCCTGTTTCATCCCATGAAATGGCAAAGCGAAGAGCGCGTCGGCCTGGCCGAGGCGGCGGAATGGGCGCGCCATTTCGCGCTGCTAGAAGGGGAAATGGATCGAATCCTTGCTGAGCTATTTCGCGTTTCGCTCGAGCAAATGACCGCCTGGATGAACCCTGGTCGCTATGTCGGCGGCGCGGAAATGGCCGCGGCCGGAGTGGCGGAACTCGTCCCACTCGAAATCTTGCCCGAGCTGCGCGGTTCGTCGCCCGCCAAGGGACGGTCGCCTCGCAAGCGCTAGCAAGCTGCCGCGACTTTTTTTGCCAGCAAGTAGCTTTCGGGCTCGTAATCCGCGGCTGATCGCGACACCTTGCCCTCAAAGAGGTGGTGCGATGCGGAAATCTTGATCGGCAAAGCAACTCGACCTTGTCGCTGTAGGTCGGTTCCAGTATTACTCGCACCCTAGAACCAGCCGCCGAAGCCCAACCCTTGTCTTGCTCCGTCGGCTGGCAGGCGGTCGTCGCGCTCCTCACCACGAGCCAGCGCCGGCCGCGAAAGCCTGTTACCCTTCTCCACTTGTCTGAAACGATCGGGCTCCCTCAGCACTCCGCCGGGTTCCACGGAACCTGGCGGCCCGCCTGGCTGAGCGTTCGATTGGCGATTGTCTCTCTCTCTCGAAATGCACCACGGAACGCGCTACATGCCAGTCAGCACTCGAATGCTGAACTTCATGGCCAGCAGTGTCGTCTGCGTCGGGCTACTGCTCGCCGTCCGGCATGAAGTGCGCGCGCAAGGTGGCTATGGCACGCCGTTCCAACCGCCCGCCGGCTATGGCGGGCAGGGACAGGGCTACGGTGGCTCAGGCTACGGTATGCCAGGACAAAACCAGCCGGCGAGCGCCGTCGGTGATTTGCCCCCGACGTCGTACGCCCCGAACGAGCCGTCGCTGCGCGATCGGCAAGGGCTGGGTGGCAATTCAGCTAGCTCCCAAGCCACGGAAACACCCGATGACGGCCGCCCCAGTGTGGGACCGATCGTCCCGCCGACGTCCGATAGCGCGGTGCCACGCCGCGACGAGACGGTGGCCGACGTTCGCGTGTTCGGCAATCACGGCGTGCCGATCATCAAGATCACGCCCCACATCAAGACACGCGCCGGCCGGCCCTACGACCCACACCAGGTCAGCGACGACGTTCGCCGGTTGCTGCAAACGCGCGCGTTCGTGACCGTCGACATCAAGTACCAGCGCACGCCCGAAGGGGGCCTGATCATCATCTACCAGGTGGTCGAGCGGCCCACGCTGCGTTACGTCCGTTACGTCGGCAACAAGGTCAAGGAACGGCACCTGATCAAGCAATCGGGCCTGTCGGCCGGCGACGCGCTGGACCCGTACATGGTCACCGAAGCCCGTAAGAAAATCGAAGAGTACTACCATAACAAGGGGTACACGCGGGCGCGCGTCACGATCGTCGAAGGTGACAAGGCCGGCGACCGAGGCGCGATCTTTCTGATTAACGAAGGCGAAAAGCAGCGCATCTGGGACGTCGAGTTCGAAGGCAACCAGATCGCCACCGACGCCCGCTTGAAAACCCAAATCAAGTCCAAGAAGCCACTGCTGTGGATCTTCAAGGGAGAACTGGATCGCCAGAAGATCGACGAGGACGTTGATCGCCTGAAGACCTACTATCGCGGCCTGGGTTTCTTCAAGGCCCGCATCGGCCGCGAATTGGAATTCAACGACAAGCACAATTGGGTCACGATCCGCTACGTCATCGACGAAGGCCCGCGCTTCAAGGTCAACAATGTTTCGCTGGTCGGCAACACGAAGTTCTCGCTCGACGACTTGAACAAAGATCTGCGACTGAAGGCCGGCAATTACTTTGACCAAGGGACGATGACCGGCGACATTTTCGCCGTCAAGGACAAGTACGGCCACATCGGCTACATCTACTCCGACGTGGAACCCGAGCTGCGATTCTTGGAAGAACCAGGCACGTTGGATCTGGTCTATCACTTGGAAGAAGGCGCCCGCTACCGGATCGGAAGGATCGAGGTCCGCATCCACGGCGACAATCCGCGCACCCGCCGTCATACCGTGATGAACCGCGTCTCGGTTCGACCGGGGCAGATCGCCGACATCCGCATGCTGCGTGACAGCGAACGCCGCCTGAAAGGCTCGGGCTTGTTCATGAACAAGCCGGCCGAAGGGATCGAGCCGAAGCTCACCTGGGGCAAGCCGATGGACGACATGGGCGGTGGCGGCCCCGGCGGTCAGGATGGCAGCGCATCGAACAATGGCCCTAACGGCACCGGCGGCCCTGGTGGTCGCACCGCGCACGGCGGCCGCGGCGGCTATCGTGGACAAAGCCCGGACGATGACGAAGAAGTCTGGCGACCCGAGCCGGGTTGCACTGACAAGGTGATCAACGTGGTCGTTGACGGCGTCTGGTTCGACGAGCCAGAAACGGTGAAGGGGCCCGTGATTGTCCGCGCTCAAAGCCCGCAACAGGGGGCGTTCGACGACTTCTCGCGGCGTCCGATGGCGGCATCGACCGCGCCGGCTACGAACAATCAAGGATATCCTTCGTCGCCATACACGGCGGCCGCACCGACCGCCAACGCGGTACAGCCAGCGGCCTATAACCAGCCGTACCAGGCAGCGCCAGCTTACGCGCAAGCCCCCGCGCCGCAGCGCACCAACATTCCGCAAGGTTATCCCGCCGCGCCGACAGCGGCGCCGGCGTATCAACCGCCGACGAATCAATTGCCGGCCTACCAGCCACCGACCGCGACCCAAGCGGTTTACCAGGCTCCCATGGCCGGGCCGGCGAACCCCTATGGCAGCTCGGCGCCGACCAATGCGACGTCAACCGCGGTCTATGCGCCGGCCGGCCAGGTTCCGATGGGACGCACCGATCCGACCGCCGTGCAGAGCGCCTACAGCCCGGCCGTGCAACAAGTCCAGTATCAGCAACCGGGCTCGAACCTGGCCCCCACGCCTTACACTGGCTCGGCTCCGGTCGCGCCGCCGCCAGGTTATGACACGCCAGGACAATTGAACCCCGATGGCGCGCGGAATCCGATCTTTGGCCCGGTTGCGCCGAACCCGTACCAGGAGCAAGACCAGGAAGTTCCCGTCTTTATCGATGTGACCGAAGCTCAGACGGGCCGCGTGATGGTCGGCGCCGGCGTCAATTCGAGCTCGGGTCTGGTCGGCCAGATCACGCTCGATGAACAAAACTTTGACATCCGCCGCGTTCCAACCAGTTGGGAAGACATTCGCAGCGGCACCGCTTTCCGCGGCGCCGGCCAGCAGTTGCGCATCCAGGCCATGCCTGGCACCCAGTTGTCGTACTACACCGCGACGTTCCGCGAGCCGTACTTTCTCGACACGCTGGTCAGCTTTTCGCTCAGCGGGCAGTTCTTCAACCGGTATTTCCAATACTGGTCGGAACAGCGCGGCGGCGGCACGATGGGCCTGGGCTATCAATTCACGCCTGACTTGCAAGGACAGATGAAGCTGCGTGCCGAGAGCATTACGGTTTACAACCCGACGTCGCCGACGCCACCCGAGTTGGCCGCGGTGCTCGGGACGAGCGAACTGTATACGTTGCGTTGGGACTTGATCCACGACACCCGTGACAGTCCGTTCCTGCCGACCCAGGGGCACTATATTAACTTCGCTTACGAGCAGGCGTTTGCCCAGTTCGTCTATCCGCGGTTTACGATCGACGCGCGGCAGCACTTCCTGCTCAAGCAACGCGCCGACCGTTCGGGCCGCCAGACGTTGACGTTCATGACCAACATGGGCTTCACCGGCGACAACACACCGATGTACGAGAACTTTTTCGCCGGTGGTTACCAGACGTTGCGCGGCTTCTACTTTCGCGGCGCGTCACCGACCGACTTGGGCGTGCAGGTCGGTGGTAAGTTCATGTGGGTGAACACCGTCGAATACATGTTTCCGATCACCTCCGATGACATGATCCGCGGCGTCGCGTTCTGCGACTTTGGCACCGTCGAACCGACGACCGAGATTCGCCGCAGCGACTTCCGCGTGTCACCCGGTCTGGGCCTTCGCTTGACGATACCGGCCATGGGTCCGGCGCCAATCGCCGTCGACTTCGCCGCGCCCATCACCTATATGCAGGGCGACATGATCCAGAACGTCAGCTTCTTCGTCGGCGCGATGCGGTAGAGGGCCTGGGGCCTGACCGCGAGCCACAAGCCGTCCTCGACGCGCTAATTCTGGCGCAGCGCTTTCACGCTGTACGAATTGCCGTAATACGACGTGTGGGCCCAAGACTGGGGCGCCTCGCGAGTGCCGAACCAGCCCCAGGGATACATCGGCGCCGCGGGACGCTGCTGCTCCCATACGACGTCGGGCGTTTGAATGCCGCTGCTGGAGTCGACCGGCAAGACGCGCGGCACGATCACCGTGTAGCGTGAGGTGGTCGGCGCATAGCCGGCCGTGTCGGGCGTGGCGCGAACCACGGAACGATGGAATGGCCAACCTGCTCGCGCCTCGACCCCGAAGGCCAGCACCAACAGACTCGCCGAGCAGAATCGCCAAATCACCGCACGCCGTCTCATTCGATCAAAGTCCAAATTCGCGCCGCACTCAACCGGAACCTGATTCCGGTTAGGACGGCACAATCGATCGATCCCTTAGTCTCTATCGACCGCGCCAGGCTGGCGCATCATGAACTTTCCGATGCCGGGGGCCAAACTTGCTAGCCCTGGTGGCAGAACAAGAACTGACAGCAGGCTAGCACCACCGCGCGCAGACGCCTTGCGGCAGAAAGCGCGCAGCGGTGCCCCCTGTGCTCCCTTCGAGAATGCGCATCGCGTGGCGGGTTACCAGTAATAGTTCCCGCGATATCCGTAGTTGTACGCCCCTGAGCCGTAGCTGGTGCATGAAGGGCTGTAGTACGACGAATAAGCTGGCCTCATGCACGAACTGCCGCCAGCGTACGGGGCTAGCGAAGCTCCGGCGGCGTAAGTGCCGGCGCTCGAATACGTCGGATACCCGTAGTAGCCTCCCATCGCCCACCCGCCCGAGAAAGGATAAGACGTGTAGTAAGGGCGATAGTTGTAATAAGAGTAGGTGTACGGATAGTTCATGCTATAGCCGTAGGGCGTGTAGCCGTACCACGAAGCGTACGGATACGAGTAGCCATGGCCCGAGCCGAAGTAAGCTCCAAACGGGAAGGTGCCATACCAGTAATTCATTCGCGGCTGATATATGTAAGGCCGATACAAGCTGCGGCCGTAATAGCGCGCGTACTGATACGGCGCGGTGTGATCGCCCACATAGCGCGTACGTGGCGCATCGCCCAACGGTTGTCGCACGTTGGCCGGCTCGAAGAAGACGGCTACCTGTGGCGACTGAGTTGACGTCGCGTTATTCCCGGCCACAGGACTGGCCGCCGCGGCACTGTTGGTGTTGGGCGCACCTTGCGGAGCTACCGCGTCGCGAGGCGCGGGCTTGCTATCCGCTGGATTAGCAGCCGCCCCGGAAAGGACACCAGGGGGCGCGTAGTAGTGGGCGTTGGCCCACGCGACCTGAGCCGCGTACTGCTGATACCAGGGCTGATTGGTTACCTGGGACGAGGCGGCGATCGGGTTGCCGAACGAATCGTAGTTCGTGACGGCCGCTCCCGAATAGCCATACTGCCCAAATGCCGCGGACTGACTAAATACTCCAAGGGCGCTGCACGCGAAGGCGGCAGCCAAAAGAAGGCGAGACATGATCGATCTCTCCGCACAGGGGGTGAAGAACACCCTCTCTCCATCCGTGATGCTAGTCCGCCAACGCCTCCTTCGTCAAGGATTACGTGGTGACTTACCGAGCCCCAATCGAACCAAAAGATCATGATTGCTAACCGATTGCCACAAAATGGGTTGCACGCAATAGAAAAGTCGAGTCCGACGCAGAGCGTGCCACCGTCCTAGCTTGTCTTGACCGTCAAGTATGGGGTTCCTAGACTTTCGCGACAAATTGTCGATCAAGCAGCATGAGCCGCAACACACGCAGCACCTGTGAAGGATTCACGGGCCCAAGGAAGTTTCGCTGCTCGATGATTCAGGGGGAGGGTCGCGATGAGTACGGAAACTCACGATCGTGCTACGCAGGAGCGCAGCCAAGCTTCAGCACGACAGGGCTCGCTACGGGCGCTGCTGTTCGATCTGGACGACGTGCTGTTCGATGGCACGATTTGGCGCCGCTGGCTGGTGCAGTTGCTCGGCAAGATCGGGCACCAAGTCAATTATCAGACCTTCTTCCAGCCCTGGGACCAGGTCCATCTCGAAGCTGTCTGTCGCCGGGCATCGACATTCGATCAAGCCTTTCGCTCGTTCTTGTCCGATGCCGGGTTGACGTCGGCCCAGGTCGACGAGGTGGCGGCGGCCGGACTTTCCCAGTGCCGACATTTGCAGGCTTCGTTGCGGCCGTTTCCTGGCGTGCGCGGCACGTTGGCGCGGTTAAAGCAGTCCGGCTGTCGGCTGGCGGTCGTTGCAACGAGCCCGTACACCGCAAACGACCTGTGCGCTCGGCTCAGGCCGCTGGGCCTCGATCGGCACTTCGATCTGGTGGCGTCATCGTTCGACCGCCAGCGCTATCTGCTCGACACCGACATCTTTCGCGATGCGCTCCACACGCTGCAAGTCGCCCCCGAAACGGCGGCCTTTGTCGGCCATGACTCCGAAGCGATTCGCAACGCTCGCGGCGCGGGCTTGTGCGGCATGGCGTTCAACTTTGACCGCGATGTCGAGGCCGACGTCCATCTGCGCCGCTTCGACGACCTGTACGAAATGGTCGACCACTCGGCCGCGCGGCCGATCAAGCGCGCAGCCTGACGCGCTCGGAGCCCTACTCGGTTCCGTTTGCATCGACGCCTGGCGGTCGACATAATCGACCGCCATATGGTGTTCGATTTGCTCGTGATCGGTTGCGGAATTGTCGGTTTGGCGACTGCCTGGCAGTTCCAGCGCCGTCGCCCCGGCGCGCGAGTGCTGCTGATTGACAAGGAAGCGTCAATCGCCTTTCACCAGACCGGTCGCAATTCGGGCGTCCTGCACTCGGGCATCTACTATCGGCCCGGTTCGCTGCGGGCCAACAACTGCCGCGTCGGCAAGCAAGCTCTGGTCGATTTCTGCCAGGAATATGGCATCGCCCACGATATTTGCGGCAAAGTGATCGTGGCGGTCGACGACGGCGAGCTGCCCGCGCTGCAGCGTATTTTCGAGCGCGGCCAGGCCAACGGCGTGGTGTGCGAAATGATCGACCGCGATCGGTTGCACGCCATCGAACCCCACGCCAGCGGTGTACGGGCGATCTGGGTTCCCGAGACGGGCATCGTTGACTATCCAGGTGTGTGCCGAAAACTGGCCGAACTGATCACGGCCAGCGGCGGCGAAGTCAGGTTGAACACAGCCGCGCGGCAAATCGCTGGCGACGGTTCGTTGGTGCGCGTCGTGACAACCGCCGGCGAGTTCAGCGCCAAGCAACTGGTGAACTGCGCGGGCTTGCACTCGGATCGGGTGGCGCGAATGTCCGGGGCGCAGCTCGACGCGCAGATTGTTCCCTTCCGCGGCGAGTACTACGAATTGAAGCCAGCGGCCCATCACCTTTGTCGCAACCTGATCTATCCGGTGCCGAACCCCGAGTTTCCTTTCCTGGGCGTTCACTTCACGCGGTTGATCCATGGTGGCATCGAGTGCGGCCCGAACGCGGTGCTGGCCCTGGCGCGCGAAGGGTACACTTGGCGCGACATCAATTTGAACGATCTATTTGAAACGCTGCGGTTCCGCGGGTTTCGCCGACTGACACGGCGGTATTGGTCGATGGGGCTCGATGAAATGGGGCGCAGCCTGAGCAAGGCGGCGTTCGTCCGCGCGCTGCAACGGTTGATCCCCGAAATCACTGCCGACCAACTGGAGGCGGCCCCCTCGGGCGTGCGCGCCCAGGCCGTCGGCAGCGACGGTTTCGTGATCGACGACTTTCTGATCGAAAGCCACGGCCGAGTGGTGAACGTCTGCAACGCCCCCTCGCCGGCGGCCACGGCCTCGTTGAACATCGGCAACCTGATTGCCGATCGACTGCTGGCCGAGTAGCCGGCTAGCGGCTGGGCTACCCTCTGGGGCATTTTCTCCGCATAAAATCCTCGTGTCAACTTTCCTTGCCGCTTTGGCGCGGCGTGACCATAATGAATTGATTACGGCCCGGTTCCTCGGCTCCTCAATCGCGAGCGCTTGCCATGCCCAAGGTTTCATTGCGAACGGGTTTGACATCATTGATCGTCGTGGCGGCTTGCGCCATGTTCGCCGTCGCGGCCGATGCGGTGAAGACCGTGACGGGCACCGCGCCCAAGCCCACGTTCGACAAGGAGTCGCGCGAATTGTTCGGTGGCGACCCGTTGAAGCTGTTGGGCCCCGGCGACCCCGGCGGACGAATCATGGCGGCAACCTCGGCCGGGGCGGCGCCGGGCGCACCCGCAGCACCTACGGGTGGTGGCGAGACCGCCGCGCCGGCAGGAAGTTCGGCCTGGTCCAAGATCATTACGGCCGACACGATCGAAGCCGAGATCAAGGGCCAGGTGCCGCAAATCGCCGACGCCATCAAGACCAATCCCAACTTCAAGGGGAACGGGCGCGACAAGGCGCAAATCTCGTTCACCATGTTGGCAGCGCTGTTCAACGTCATTGCGCAGTATGACGGCGATGTGAAGTGGAAGAAGGACGCCATCGGCTTGCGCAACAAGTACGCCCAGGTGGCCAAGAACTGCAAGACGAGCAGTGACGCGACGTACAAGGAGGCCAAGGCCCGCGCCGACGACTTGAACGAATTGCTCCGTGGTAGCTCGGTCGATTTGCCCAAGGAAGAAGCTCCGGACGATTGGGTGCAGATCGCCGGCCGACCGGTGCTGATGAAGCGGCTGGAAGAAGCCCGCACCAACAAGTTCGGCCCTTGGACTTCGGATAAAGGGGCCTTTGGCAAGAACAAAGACGCGCTGATGCGCGAGGCCCAGGTCGTGACGATGATCGCCCAAGTGATCAAGGACAAGACGTACGACTCGGCCGAAGACACCGAGTACGTCGGCTTTGCCTCGGACCTGGAAAAGCAGTGCTTGGAACTGCTCGACGCCGTGAAAGGAGACAACCAGTCGGCCGCACAATCAGCCGTCAGCCGCATCAGCAAATCGTGCGATACGTGTCACGGGAGCTATCGCTGAGAAGCGATTAGCCGCTAGCAATTAGCGATTCGACAAGAACCAGAAGCCTCGCATTTTTTTCTAATCGCTAGCCGCTAATAGCTAATCGCTTCTAGTTAAACCCATACTCATCGGTTCGTGCCAGATTCTCGAACCGCGTGTAGTCCTTGGCCCAGGCTACCTTTACGTCGCCAATTGGGCCATTGCGCTGCTTGGCGATGATGATGTCGGCCTGGCCGGCAAGTCGTTCTTTTTCTTCCTGGCTTGTGGCGTAGTACTCTTCGCGGTGGACGAACATCACCACGTCGGCGTCCTGCTCGATGGCGCCCGATTCGCGCAAGTGGCTGAGCCGGGGGATGTTCTCGCGCGACATTTCCGTCTGGCGATTCAACTGGGCCAGGCAGATCACCGGCACGCGCAGTTCGCGGGCCATCCCCTTCAAACGTCGAGCGATCTTGGCCACCTGTTCCTGGCGCGGATCCTTGGCGTTGTCCGGCTCGATCAACTGCAGGTAGTCGATCACCACCAGCGCCAGCTCATTGCGCAACTTCAGCCGCCGCGCCGCGGCAGCAATCTCGGTGATCGTTCGGCTGGGGGTGTCGTCGATGAATAGCGGGGCCTGGCTGAGCTTGTTCGAGGTTTCGACGAACTTGCGCCGATCCATGGCCGAGAGCATGTTGTTGCGCAGCTTGTGGCCGTTGATCCGGCCGTGCGAGCAGAGAATACGTTCGGCCAATTCGAGCCGCGACATTTCCAGGCTGACGAACAGTACGGTTCGCTCTTCCTTGGCGGCGCAGTGCTCGGCGATGTTGGCGGCGAACGCCGTCTTGCCCATGCTGGGCCGGGCCGCCAGGATAATTAGCTCCGAGCCGTGCATCCCGCCGGTCAAGGCGTCGATGTCGGTGAAGCCGGTCGGCAGGCCGCTGAGCCCGCCTCCTTGCTGCATCCGGGCGTCGATGCGGGCCATGGCTTCGTCAAGCACGTCCTTCAGGGCCAGAATCGAGCCGGTCCCCTTTTTCTCAAGGATCGCGAAAATCTTTTCCTCGGCCCGTGCCAGTAGCTCGCGAGCTTCGAGCGAATGGTCGTAGGAGTCTCGCAAGATTTCGCCGGCCGCGCCGATCATGGAGCGCAGGGTGGCTTTGTCGCGAACGATTTCGGCGTAATGCCCGGCATTCGTGGCCGTGGGGACCGCGTCGGCGATCTCGAGCAGGAAGTTGATCCCGCCGACCGATTCAAACTCGCCATGCTTGCGGAGCCGCTCGACCAGCAACGTCGAATCGATCCGCACGCCGTCGTTGTGCATGCCGAGCAGATGATTGAACAGCGTCCGATGCTCGGGGGCGAAGAAGTCGTCGCCACGGACGCGCAGCGCGATGTCATCGCAGCACTGCGGATCGAGCAGAATGCTCCCCAGCACCGCCCGCTCGGCGTCGAGATTCTGGGGGGGCTGGCGGTCAAAGAACTCGGTGACGCTCCGCTTGGCCCCGTTACGTCCTTCGCTGCGATCGGCGGTGGCCATGATTGCGTCACTCCCTTGATACGATTGTTGGCCACATTATCAGGCCGAGCGGCCCCCGCATGCAAGCGGCAGTTACGACTCTTCAAATGCGGCTATTTACCACGGAGACACAGAGGCCACAGAGAAGAAAATGACGAATGACGAAACCAGAATGACGAAGGGAAGGGGGGCGCGCTTCTGCCCTACTTTGCCTCCTTCCCCTCCGTGCAGTCCTCCGCGTCTCCGTGCCTCCGTGGCAAGTCCGCAATGCGCGTAAAAAAAGCCCTCGATGTTTACCGAGGGCTCTGGGAATTGTGCGGCAACAAGTTCGACCAAACCGAACTAGGCCTTGGCTTGTTCTTCGGCCACGGTCGGCACGACCCAGACCTTGAGATCGGCGTCGATCTCGTGCCCCAGGTGGATTTGCACGGTGTACAGGCCCAATTCCTTGAGCGGGCCCTTCAGTCGGACCTGGTCGTCGGTGATCGTCACTTCGCTCTTCTTCAGGGCGTTGACAATTTCGTGAGCGCCGACCGAGCCGTACAGGTGACCTTCTTCGTTGGCGTTGGCTTCGATGGTGATGCTCAGCTCGCCCATCGCATTCGCCTGGGCACGCAAGCCGGCCAAGCGCGCTTCTTGAATCTGGGCCAGGCGGGCGCGGTGCTTCTCGACCATCCGCTTGTGATGATCGGTGGCAATCGTCGCCAGACCTTGCGGCAGCAGGTAATTCATCGCATAGCCCGGGCGGACGCTGACCACGTCCCCTTGCTTGCCGAGGTGGTCGACCGACTGGATCAACAGCAGTTCGATGCCGCCGTGCTGTCCCTTGGGCAAGCGTTTGGCCCCGCGTAGCTTGGCAGTCTTGGCTTGTGGCATTTCAGTTTTCCCTGACGTCGTTTAACGGTTGAATGTATTATTGAATTGATTCGCTTAGAAAGGCCCAGCGTCTAAAATGGCACGTCGTCTTCCGGGCCCGACGGCGCCGGAGCATTGCCGCGCGAGGGTGCGCTGCGCGGCTCGGACGAATACTCGTCGCCTGACGAAGCACGGCCACGGCCTCCGCCGCCACCACCACCTCCGCCCCCTTCGCCACGGCCACCGAGCATTTGCATTACTTCGCCGACGACTTTCAGCTTGGTCCGCTTCTGGCCGTCCTTTTCCCAACTGTCGAGCTTCAAGCGGCCTTCGATCAGCACCGACGAGCCCTTTTTCAGGTACTCGCCCGCCACTTCGGCCGTGCGTCCCCACAAGGTGATATCGACGAAGGTCGTCTCGTCGACCCACTCGCCGTTGGCATTCTTGCGGCGATCGTTGACGGCCAGCCCGATGTCGCAGACCGCGGTGCTGTTCGTGGTGTAACGCACCTCGGGATCGCGGGTCAGATTGCCGACCAGAACGACTTTGTTGAAGCTTGCCATGATTCAGACTTTCAGCAGGTTCGCCGCCACGTAGGTACTCAATGCAACGGACGTGGCCCGCAGCCGCGTCGCTAGTTGCCCAGTTCTTCGGGAACAGCTTCCGCAATCGCCGGCGCCGGACGACGCACTACCGGCGCGGGTGCGCGCTGAACTTCGGTCGGGCCCGCCTTGGCGTGGCTGACCAGGGTTTCGACAATGCGCGGATCGATCTTCAGCACCAGCGAACGGAGAATATTCTCGTCCAAGTGGATCTCGCGATTCAGCGTGGCGATCTTCTCGGACGGCGCCTTGAAGTAGGCGATCCAATAGGTTCCCTTCCGCTGGCCGTTGATCGGATAGGCCAGCCGGCGCTCTTCCCACAGCCGGCTGACGAGGATTTCGCCACCGATCTTGCTGATCATGTCGTTGATCTGCTGGGCGACTCCGCCGGTATTGCGCGCGTAACGGTTCGAGTCGAGAATGAACATGGCTTCGTAAGCGTTTTCGGCCAAGATCGTCACTCCTGATGGCAATTACTTTGCTGCGATTGGTGCTGTGCTGCGATTGGTTCGTTGTATTGCGAATGTTTTGGGCAGTTACAGGTTAGTTGAATTGTGCCATCGCCGATCCGATGCCCTGGCTGGCCCAGACACCTACGGCGTCGGCCGCGCGCGGCACCTGAAAGGCCATCTCGGCTCGCTCGTCTTTCGAGAGCTTGCCCAGCACAAAGTCAGCCGGATCCCAGTTCTCGGGCAAGGGGCCAATGCCCAGCCGCAGTCGCGGCACCGCATCGGTTCCCAAGCAACGAATCGTGTCGTCCAGGCCCTTCTGGCCACCGGCGGAACCTTGCGCCCGCAAGCGGAGCTTGCCGATTGGCAGGGCAAAGTCGTCACAAACCACTAACACTTGTTCGTTCTGCAATTTGTAGAAGTCGCGTGCCCGCTGCACGCTGCTTCCACTGCGATTCATGTACATCTGCGGGCAAAGCAAGATCAGCCGTTCGCCAGCCACCGTCACGTCGAGCGCCTCGGCGTCGAACTGCGACTTGGGCGTGCCGGCCGCGGCGCGGCGGGCCAGTTCGTGGACCACTTCGAAGCCGACGTTGTGGCGAGTTCCCTCATATTTGCGCCCGGGGTTCCCCAGGCCAACGACCAGCTTCATGACGACGAACGTCCCCCAGCCTGTTACTCCTCTTCCTTTTCCCCTTCTTCGTCGGCCTTGCGGCCAATCACTTCGGGCTCGGCAGCGCCAGCTTCGGCAGCGGTTTCGTCCTCGACGTGCGGCGGCGAGCAATTGACCACGACTTCCTCGGCATCGGTGACCAGCTTCACATTCGGCGGCAGTTCGATCGCGCCAGCCGTCAGCGAGCCGTTCAACTTCAATTCGCCGATCCGCAGGAACAGCTTCTCGGGAATCTCGACCGCCAAGCAGTCGATTTCGACTTCATGCAATACGTGTTCGACCACGCCGCCTTCCTTGGCGCCAGCGGCGGTGCCGCGCAGCTCGACGGTGACGCTGACTTCGACGCGCTCGTCGGCGCTGACGCGAGTCAAGTCAATGTGCAGCACTTCGACACCAAAGGTGTCCCACTGCAGTTCGCGAATGAACGCCTTTTCCTTGACCGGGCCGTCCAAGTCGACCACGCGGGCACCGTGGCGCACCATCGCCTTGACCTGATCGACCGGCACGGTCAGGTAGACGTTCTTTTCGCCGTGACCGTACAGGTTCACCGGCACTTGCCCTTCGGCGCGCATCCGACGGTTGAAGCGTTTGCCCTGGGGTTCGCGAACTTGCACCTTCAATACTTCCGACATGATTCCTCTGCCTTATGCCTTACGAACTGTGTCGCACTGCCTTGCGCTGTGCGACGTGGCGTGTTTCGATAGTTAATACCGCAAGCGTGTGGATACCACGGGTGCGTCACGCAATCCCGAAGGACGCGCGACCGAGGGCGACAGCATCTCCGCAACTGCTGGCTGGCCACGTTCGGCATGACCAGTTGGCGGCAACACAAGCGCTCGGCTCGCGTCGCTCGACGGCAACCGCGGAACGCCCCCAGGCGAATCAAGCCATTGTGCCCACTTCGGACAAGTTTGCAACCCCGGTGAAAGCAAAATCTGGGGGCGTCACAAGGCAGGCAAAGTCAGAAAAGGGCAACGATTACGACGATAGGCTCGAGACCACATCGCAGCCAAGTGGCACGTCGCCGCGCTCACAGCACGCAACTAGGTCGCGGGCTGCCAAAGCTGGTAAAGCCGAGCGCCAACACCCCGTCAACGACGGCCCAAAGCTGCGCAGTCTGCCACCCAGGGAAAACGCTTGCGGGGTGTGATTTTCTGGGCCATCAACCACAGTTGTTTACCCATTTTGCCAAGTCGCCATTCGCAACTGGCATAGACCACAGAACCCCGCAAAGTGACGATTCCCCAAACCATTACTGACAAGCCGTTTGTGGCCTGGCGACAAACACCGGAAGGGGCAAATAATCGGCGGCGCCTGCGCATCGATTTCTTTAGCGGGTCGACCAGCCGTCGCCTGCCAAGCCTGAAGATAACTTGCACCCAGACGTTGCGTTAGCTGGATTCCCGCCATGAACGCCAATAGCAATCCCACCCAAAACAACAACGGCCGCCCAACGGAAAGCGATCTGTATTGGACCGCGTTCCGCTACCTGACCAACGAACTTCCGGCCAACGAACTGACGGCGTTCGAGTCGCGTTTGGCCGACGAGCAATCGGCTCGCGAAGCGCTGGCCGCGACGGTCACAATGGTCGGCGCCTTGGAAGCCTCCTGTGCTGTGAAGAATCGTGAACCGGTGACGATCACACGTCCCGCGACTCGTCGCGCGGGCTCAAGCTGGGCGCAAACAGCACGCCAGCGAATTGGCTGGGCAGCGCTGGGTATGGCGGCCTCGCTGGCCCTAATGATCGGTTTGCAATCGCTGCGACCGGCGCTCACATCGTTGCCCACCGAGATTGCCGCGCGTGATCGCGCCGCCGCGGCCGAGTTGGCCCTGGCCTGGTCACAAGCGGCCGAAGAGGAGAAGGTCGTCGATGCCGACGAGCAGATGGTCGCGGCATTGATCGACGCCGATCACGATCTACCCGCGGTCAATACACTCGACTCGGCCCATCTACCCGCCTGGCTGGTAACGGCCATGCAATCGCATCGTCCGACAGTGGGAACCGAGAACTAAACTGCCGGAACCGAGAACTAAACTGCCGGAACCGAGAACTAAACTGCCGGAACCGAGAACTAACATGACACGCGGATCGAAGCACATGCGCCGCTGGACGCTCAGCCTGGTCATTGCACTGGCCTGCTCACTGGTCGGCGCTCTCGTTGCTAATGGCGACGACAAGGCGCGCGACTCGAAAGACGGCAAAGCCGCCGAGACCAAACAAGCCGATGTCAAGGCAAAGAATAAGAACGAGCGCTCGCAAAAGACCGACAAGAAGAAGTTGGCCAAGCCGCTGGTCGCTGGCTTTACCGAAGGGCGCGAAGCGGCGGCCCTGGCGTTTGTGCGAATGAATCATCCCGAACTGATCGACCTGTTGGAGCCGCTGAAGGCCACCAATCCCCATGAGTACCAGAAGGCAATTCGCGATCTGTTCATGACCAGCGAAAAGCTGGGCGAGATGCAGCAGCGAAATCCACAGCGCTACGAGCTGGAATTGCAAGACTGGAAGCTCGGCTCGCGGGTTCAGGTGCTGGCCGTGCGGCTGGCGCTGCGCGAGAACGCCCCGGTCGAAAGCGAGCTGCGCCAGTTGCTGGTCGAACAGCAAGAAACCCGTCGGCAACTGTTGCTGCTCGAGCGCGATCGGCTGTCGAGCCGGCTGGCCGACATCGACAGCCAGATCACTCACTTGAACCAGGATCCTGGCAAACAGGTTGACACGCGCCTGGCCGAAATGGTCAACGCGGCCCGGGCCGTGCGCACGCAATCGTCGGACAAGAAAGCTAACGACAATCACACCGACACCACGGCCGAAGCGAAAGCTGAGAAATCCAACAAATCGAAGAAAAACGACTGAGCCCGAGAAACTTTCCGATCGGCTCGATCAATCGACATTAGCAGCGAGGCATGCCTGCCATTGTTTCGCTTGTCCCCTGCCCAATACCCCACGCCTGAAGTCAACTTCCCACCGGATACGAGAACGAACATGAAACGGATTTTCCTCGCCGCCCTGGTTTGCTTGGGTTTGCCGCTGACCGCCTGGGCCAACGACCCGATCGCGCCGGCCAGTCAGCGCTTTGCCGGCACGCCAACCGCCGAAGTCCCCAGCTTTCAGCGCCACGTGCTGCCGGTGATGGGACGCCTGGGGTGCAACGGTCGGGCCTGTCACGGCTCGTTCCAGGGGCAAGGGGGCTTTCGGCTCTCGCTGTTTGGCTATGACTTCAAGATGGACCACGACGCCCTGCTCAAGGGTGACGAGCCGCGCGTCGATCTGAAGAACGCGGCCAAGAGCCTGATGCTGACCAAGCCGACCGGAACCGAGGACGACCACGGCGGCGGTCACAAGCTGGACGTCGATAGCTGGCAATACCGGCTGATCAAGCGGTGGATCGACGCCGGGGCGCCGGCCACCGACGAAAACAAAGATCCGCAGTTCGTCCGCCTGGAAGTCACGCCGGCCGAGATCGTCTATGCCAAGCCCGGCCAGACAACCCAGTTGCGAGCGTTGAGCTACTGGTCGGACGGCACGATCGAGGACGTCACGCCCCTGTGCCGGTTCCAGGCGAATGACGAGTCAGTGGCCAAAGTCGACGCCAACGGCTTGATCACTTCGCTGAACAAGGGCGACACGCACATTGTCGCTTTCTACGACAACGGCGTGGTGCCAGTGTCGGTCATGCTGCCGGTGTCGGACAAGACGGGCCCGAACTATCCATCGGTCCCCACGCCGACCAAGATCGACGAGCTGGTGGTGACCAAGCTTCGCAAGCTGGGTATTGTGCCGGCCGAGTTGTGCAACGACGGCGAGTTCATCCGCCGCGTCACGCTCGACATCACCGGCCAGTTGCCCACGGCGACGGAAGTGACCGAGTTCTTGGCCGACAAGTCCTCGGACAAGCGGGCCAAAAAGATCGACGAATTGCTGACTCGGCCAGCTTATGCCGCCTGGTGGGCCACCAAGTTCAGTGACCTGCTCGGCAACAACGAAAACCAATTGCGCGTGATCAACAACGGCAAGGGGGAACTGCTGGTCGACCAGTGGTACCGCTGGCTGGTCAAGCGGCTGGACGACAATCTGCCGTACGATCGCATCATCGAAGGGATGGTGCTGGCCAGCGGGCGTAGCTCGAAGAATCAGACTTACGAAGAGTACTGCAAGGAGATGGTCGGCTACTACTTCGGCGACGACGATTACGCCGAGCGCGAGACCATGCCCCACTACTGGGCGCGCCGCAATATGAAGAAGCCGAACGAAAAGGCTCTGTCGTTCAGCTATGCGTTCCTCGGCGTCCGGCTGCAATGCGCCGAATGCCACAAGCATCCGTTCGACCAATGGAGCCAGCAGGACTTTCAACAGTTCACGGCCTTTTTCAACCGGATCGACTTCGGCACCAAAAACCGTGATGAATACAACGCGCTGATGGACACCTTGGGTATGCGCAACAAAAAACTCGGCGCGCGGGATGTCCAGGAAATCGTCGCCAAGGCGGTCAAGGAAGGGAAAGTCGTGCCGATACCCGAGGTCTATGTGGCCGTCGGCAAGACACCGCGTCAGCGTGGCAGCGACAAGGACACCAAGCGCGTCGAAGCGACGCGCGTCATCACCCCCAAGGTGCTCGGCGGCGAGGAAGTGGTCGAAAACGAAATCGACGATCCGCGTGAGCCGTTGATGGCCTGGCTGCGTCAGCAGGACAATCCATATTTCGCCAAGGCAATCGTCAACCGAGTCTGGGCCGCCTACTTTAACGTGGGCATCGTCGAGCCGCCCGATGACATGAACCTGGCCAATGCACCGAGCAACAAGGCACTGATCGACTGGCTGGCCGACGCCTTTGTCGAGCACAACTACGACTTGAAGTGGCTGCACCGGACGATCGCCAACAGCCGGACCTATCAGCTTGGTTGGCATACGAACGAAACCAACGAGTTGGACATCCGTAATTTCAGCCACTCGGTGCCGCGCCGCATGGCTGCGGAAATGGTCTATGACGCGGTGACCAGCGCCACGGCCGGCGGCGACGAGTTGAAGGCCCGGGCCGCCAATCCCGCCGAAAAGTGCGCCATTGGCAACACGCGCGGCTATACGCGCCGCGGCGGTGGCGGGCAATACGCGCTGACCGTGTTCGGCAAGCCGATGCGCGAAACGCCGTGCGATTGCGAACGCTCGAACGAGCCGTCGCTGTTGCAGACGGTCTTCCTGCGCAACGACAAGGAAATGTTCTCGATGATCGAACGCCAGCAGGGCTGGCTGTCGCAGGTGGCCGGCGCGCAGGGCGAGCAAGCCAAGAGAGAGGAGCAGGTCAAGCAACGGGCCAAGGCGCTCGAAGACCTGCGCAAGGTGCAAACTGAAATGAAGCAAGTCAACGCCAAGCTGGCCACGCTGGACAACTCGAAGAAGAGCAAAGGCGAGCGGGACCGCCTGACCAGCCAACGCGAACGGCTGAGCAAGACGAACAAGCAGATGGCCGAGAAGCTCAAGGGGATGCCAGAGGTTTCGACCGCGGCCAAGAAGCGGCCCTCGAACACCGAGGCGATCAACGAGGCCTATCTGCGAACATTCGCGCGGCGACCGACGAGCGACGAACTGGCCAATGCCGAGCAATACGTGAGAGAATCAACCGACGCGCGGACGGGGCTGCGCGATCTGATGTGGGCGCTGTTGAACTCGAAAGAGTTCCTGGTGAACCATTAAACGCACGCGTCACACCAGTATTTCCATCCAACCTGACTTTGAATCATTCGACTGGCCGCCGGCCTCATTGAAAAGGATTGACCGATATGTCACTGCACCAGTTTTGCGACGGACTCAAGCGACGTGACTTCCTGCGGGTCGGAGCCGTGGGCGGCCTGGGGCTGACCCTGGCCGATTACGCCCAATTGACCAAAGCCGGCCAGGTGAGCGGCAAGGCCAAAGCCAAGTCGGCGATCTACATTCGCCTGGGCGGCGGGCCGACTCACATGGACACGTTCGACATGAAGCCGGACGCGCCCGAGGAATATCGCGGCCAACTCAAGCCCATCAAAACGAACGTGGCCGGCGTCGAGTTCACCGAAAAGATGCCGCTCTTGGCCCAGCAGGCCGACAAGTTCGCCATTCTGCGCGGCGTCAGCCACACGCTGGCCGCTCACGAGTTCGGCACCAAGTACATGCACACCGGCAACCGACCGCTGCCGTCGCTCGAGTTCCCCTCGCTGGGCTCGGTCGTCTCGAAGGAACTCGCCGCGCCGCCGGACATGCCGCCGTTCGTCGCCATCCCCAACACGCCGCAAGGGGGCGGCTACCTGGGTTTGCAGTACGGCGCCTTTGCCACCAACGCCACGCCGAAACTGGGCCAGGAGTTCAGCGTCCGCGGCATCGGACTGCCCGGCACCATGACCATGTCCGACGTTTCGCGCCGCGAAAAGTTGCTGGCCTCGGTCGATCACACCTTTGCGTCGATCGAAGCCAAGAGCGACGTGTTGACCGGCTTGGACGAGTTCTCGGAGCAGGCTTTTAACATGATCAGCTCCAAGAAGGCCAAGGCCGCCTTTGACCTGGGCAAGGAATCGCCCGAGCTGCAAAAGCAATTCGGGGCGGATGATGTCGGCCAGAGCACTCTGTTGGCCGTGCGATTGGTCGAAGCGGGGGTCCGCTTTGTCACCGTCTCGACGGGCAACTGGGACATGCACGCCGACATCTACAAGAACCTCGACCGCCGGCTGCCGCCGTTGGACGCGGCCCTGTCGTCGCTATTCAGCAACTTGTACGACCGCGGACTGCTGGACAGCACGCTGGTCATGGTGACCGGCGAGTTCGGGCGCACGCCCAAGATCAACCAGCGCGGTGGCCGCGACCACTGGCCGCGCGCCATGTTCGTGCTGATGGGTGGCGGCGGAGTGCGTGGCGGCCAGGTGATCGGCGCCAGCGACGACAAGGGACAAGGCCCGGCGAACGACGCCATCGCTCCGGACGACGTGGCGGCTTCGCTGTTCCAGTCCCTGGGCATCGACCACCACAAGGAATATCACACCAACACCGGTCGCCCGGTGATGATCTCGCGCGACGGCAAGCCGATTCAGGCGCTGTTTGGTTAATTGTCGACTGAGTTTGCTCGTCGGAGAATATAAAAAGCCCAGAGGATCCACCTCTGGGCTTTTTCTTGCGCCCCCCCGGCATTTGGCGGCCGGCGCGCGTGACGTTACGATTGAGCCCATGCCACGACGAAATCTTTGGTTCCTGCTGCTGGCCGGTGTTGTCTCGGCCGTCTGCTTTCATCAGGCCGACGCGCTGTATCGCAATCGCCTGGGGCAGCAGTTTCAGACCTTTGCCAAGCTCCAGGAGTACATCGAGGAGTATTACGTCGAGCCGGTCGAGGACCGCGAACTATTCGAAGCCGCGCTGAGCGGCATGGTCGCCGATCTGGGAGACCCGAACTCGGCGTATTTCAATCCCCAGAAGAAAGCCCTCAGCCAGTCGCAGCGCGAGCAGCACTTTGGCGGCATCGGCGTCGAAGTGACTTACGATCGCATATCGAGGCAATTGTCCGTGATGAGTCCGATCGTCGGCACGCCGGCCTACGAAGCGGGCATTCTGGCCGGCGACATCATCGTCAAGGTCAACGATCAACTGGTCAGCGAAATGTCGCTGGAAGAAACGACCAATATCCTCCGCGGGCCGCAAGGGACCACGGTGAAGATCAGCGTGCTTCACCTGGGTGAGACCGAGCCGGTCGAGTTGACGATTCGCCGGGCGATTATCCGAACCGAGACGGTGCAAGGGGACCACCGCGCCCCCGACGGCAAGTGGGAGTATTGGATTCCCGATCAGGACAAGCTGGCCTACGTGCGAATCATTGCCTTTGGACGCGAAACGGCCAACGAGTT
The DNA here is from genome assembly GCA_018242585.1 of Planctomycetota bacterium. Taxonomy (NCBI): domain Bacteria; kingdom Pseudomonadati; phylum Planctomycetota; species Planctomycetota bacterium. The sequence continues at coordinate 6,907 of JAFEBQ010000033.1, read as the reverse complement.
GGAAAGGATTATCGCACGGCTCGCGAAAGAAGGGCTGCGCGGACTGGTGATCGACGTGCGGAACGATCCCGGCGGCTTGCTGCACGGCGCAATCGATGTCTGCGAACTGTTCGTCTCCAAGGGGCGCATCGTCAGCACTCGCGGCCGCGGCGGCAAACTTCGCAAGGCATACGACGCCGACGGCACAGCGCCGTTTGCCAACCTGCCGCTCGTCGTGTTGATCAATCAATGGAGCGCGAGCGCCAGCGAAGTGACAGCCGCGTGCCTGCAAGATCACAATCGCGCGCTGGTCGTCGGCCAGCGGAGCTATGGCAAGGGAACCGTGCAGGATGTGATTCCACTCGAACAGGGCAAAGCCGAGTTGCACCTGACGATTGCCACGTATTGGCGGCCGAGCGAACAGAACATCCATCGCGGCAAGAAAGCCAAGGATTCGGATCCCTGGGGCGTCCAACCTGACCCGGGCTGCGAGTTGAAGCTCACCGACGAGGAAGCGGCCGCGCTATCGAAGCGGCGGCGCTATCACGACGCCATTCGCGCTCCCGGCGCCGTGAAGCCCCCCGAGGCCGAAGCGCCGCTCGACGACAAGCAGCGCGAGCTGGCAATCGAGAAGCTAAAAGAGTGCGCCGCGGGCAAAGCCAAGAGTATTTAGACTGAGCCCCGCGCAAAACTTGGGTAGCCCCGGTAGCTCGTCTACCGGGGCGGGCTCTGCCCGCAAGAGGGATGCGAAAGCGGCTTGCGCTGTTTAGGATACAACCTTCAGCGTTAGCCGTTCCTTTGCCTCTGGTGGCTGCGCCACACCGATTGGCGAGCAATCGTGCTACCCAACTCCGCCGTAATCTGCGACTTATTGGCCGCCAGCAGTCCCCGAGCCGTAGATCGTTTTCTGATTTCCGCCGGGTTGTCGAAACCGCCTCCGCACCTACAATTATCAGCTTGCGCTGAAAATGCGTGCCACGGCTCGGGCTAGCACTTCATTTAGGTGCCCCAGCCCGTGCTGCCCCCGCCGCTTGGCAACCAACGGAGTGATTTCGGCCCGCTTATGGCTGCATCGGATATCGTCATCAAGGGCGCGCGCGAGCATAATCTTCGCGGCGTCGATCTGGTTCTGCCCCGCAACAAGTTGATCTGTTTGACTGGCGTCAGCGGCAGCGGCAAGTCGTCGCTGGCGTTCGACACGCTCTATGCCGAGGGGCAACGCCGCTACGTCGAGAGCTTGTCGAGCTTCGCGCGTCAGTTCATCGGCCAGATGCCCAAGCCCGACGTCGAGTTGATCTCGGGCCTGAGCCCCTCGATTTCGATCTCACAAAAGACCAGCGGCCAAAACCCGCGCTCGACCGTCGGCACGATTACTGAAATCTACGATTACCTGCGCGTGCTCTACGCGCGGTGCGGGCACGGCCATTGCCCGAACTGCAATCGCCGCATCACCGCGCAAACGCGCGAACAGATCATCGCCCGCGTGGCCGCGCTCGAAGTCGGCACGAAGTTCTCGCTGCTGGCCCCGCTGGTCAAGGCGCAAAAGGGTGAGTTCCGCGACCTGTTCGAGGAGTTGTTGAAGGAAGGCTTCGTCCGCGCGCGCGTCGACGGAACGGTTGTATCGCTGAATGATGCGTTGAGCCTCGATCGGCAGATGCGCCATGACATCGAGGTGGTGATCGACCGCCTGACGGCCGGATCGGACATTCGCGCCCGGCTGGCCGAAGCGGTCGAGTTGGCCTTGAAGCTGGGCAAGGGAAACCTGGTCGTCGCCTTGGACGCCGGCGAAGCGTCGCGCGCGGCCGCCGCTGAAGAGCGCCCCGAGGAAGCAGCGACCGAAGTAAATGATGAAGCGCCGCCCGCCACCTCGCGCGGGCGCACGCCGCGCGGCGCGCGAGCGCGCTCGAAGGATGATCTTTATCTGTCGGCGCATTACGCCTGCACGCATTGCAACCTGAGCTTCGAGCCGCCGACGCCCCAGTTGTTCAGTTTCAACAGCCCGCAGGGGATGTGTCCCACGTGCATGGGCCTGGGCGAAGTGTTCAGCTTTGTGCCCGAGTTGCTCATCCCCGACGCCAGCCGTTCGTTCATGCAAGGCTGCTTCGAGCTGATTGGCTCGTGGCGCGACTTGGGACGGTGGCGCAAGCATATCTTCGAAGGGGTCGCCGCGACGCTCGAACGGCAGCATCAGCTCGAATCGGGCACGGTGCTCGAAACCGCCTGGGAAGAATTGCCCGCCGAGATTCGCCAGCAATTGCTTTACGGCACGGACGATCTGCATATCACGTTCACCTGGAAGCATGGCGGCGGCGTCCACAAGTACGGTGGCAAGTTCGAGGGGATCATCCCCGAACTGATGGGCAAGTACAGCCAATCCAAGAGCGGCATGCAGCTTCGCCAGCTCGAAAAATACATGCGCACAATGGGCTGCGGCCAATGCCAGGGAACGCGGCTCAACCCACAAGCGCGCGCAGTAACGATTGCCACCAAGAGCGCCGCGTTCGCCGATCGGCCCACGCGCAGCCTGCCCGAGGTGTGCGACTTTGCCGTTTCGGAAGCGGTCGAGTTCTTCGGCGAGTTGGACCTGGACCGAACGTCGCAAATTGTCGCGGCCGAGGTGCTGAAAGAAATCCGCGGGCGGTTGGGCTTTCTGCTCAATGTGGGGCTCGATTACCTGACGCTTAGCCGAACCGCGCCGACCCTCTCGGGGGGCGAATCGCAGCGGATTCGACTGGCCGGGCAGATTGGCTGTGGCCTGGTTGGTGTGCTGTATATCTTGGACGAACCGTCGATCGGGCTGCACCCGCGCGACAACGATCGCTTACTGGCCACGCTTGAACAACTGCGCGACTTGGGGAACACGGTCGTCGTTGTCGAGCACGATGAAGATACCATGCGCAACGCCGACCACCTGGTCGACTTTGGCCCCGGGCCGGGCGTGCGCGGCGGCGAAGTCGTGGCCGAAGGAGACGCCACGGCCATCGCCAAGGCGTCGCGCAGTCTGACTGGCGATTTTCTGTCGGGCCGCCGCAAGATCGAGATTCCCTCGCAGCGGCGGCCGATTGGCGACAAACGATTAACGATCGTCGGCGCGGCGGCCAACAACCTGAAGTCGATCGACATCGAGATTCCGCTCGGCGCGTTCGTTTGTGTCACCGGTGTGAGCGGCAGCGGCAAGTCGTCGCTCGTTGATGACATTCTGGTTCAGGCCCTGTCGCGTGACTTGAACGGCGGCGAGGGCGTGCCCGGCAAGCACGAGCGGATCGATGGCGTCGATCACCTCGACAAGCTGATCGCCATTGATCAATCGCCGATCGGGCGCACGCCGCGATCGAACCCGGCCACCTATATCAAGGTGTTCGACGACGTTCGCAATTTATTCTGCCAATTGCCCGATGCCAAGGCTCGCGGCTACCAGGAGGGACGTTTCAGCTTCAACGTGGCCGGCGGCCGCTGCGAGGCGTGCGAAGGGAACGGCTCGAACAAGCTCGAAATGGACTTCCTGGCCGACGTCTGGGTTACCTGCCCGGTGTGTGAGGGGCACCGCTTCAATCGCGAAACGCTGCAGGTGCGATTCAAGGGGAAGAACATCGCCGAAGTCCTGGAAATGGACATTCAGCAAGCGCTCGAACACTTTGTCAACGTGCCGAAAATCGCGCACAAGCTGCAGACGTTGCACGATGTGGGGCTCGACTATCTAAAGCTGGGGCAGCCGTCGCCGACGCTATCGGGTGGCGAAGCGCAACGCGTCAAGCTGGCCCGCGAGTTGGTCAAACGCAGCACCGGCAAGACGATGTATCTACTCGACGAACCGACGACGGGGCTTCACTTTGCCGACATCCAGATGTTACTCAAGGTATTGCACAACTTCGTCGACGCCGGCAACACCGTCCTGGTGGTTGAACACAATTTGGACGTGATCAAGACAGCAGACTGGCTAATCGACCTCGGCCCCGAAGGGGGCGCGGCCGGCGGCACCCTGGTCGCCGCCGGCACCCCCGAGAACGTGGCCAAGGTCTCGGCCTCGTACACTGGTCGCGCCGTAAAGGCCGTCTTGAACGGCACGACGTCGGCCGCGGTCGCCAAGAAGAAACCTGCCAAGGCGATTCCGCACGCCATGACGGCCATCAACGTCCGCGGCGCGCGTCAGCACAACCTGAAGAACATCGACATCTCGGTGCCCCGCGACCAGATGACCGTTTGCTGTGGCCCCAGCGGCAGCGGCAAGTCGTCGCTGGCCATGGACACGATTTATGCCGAAGGGCAACGCCGCTACGTCGAAAGCCTGAGCTCCTATGCCCGGCAGTTCGTCGCGCAAATGCAGAAGCCGGTGCTGGAACACATTGAGGGGCTGTCGCCGGCTATCGCGATCGAGCAAAAGAATCTGGGCCATTCGCCCCGCTCAACGGTCGGCACCGTGACCGAGATTTACGATTATCTGCGCATCTTGTTCGCGCGAATGGGCAAGCCGTACTGTCCCGATTGCGACATTCCCATCGGTACGCAAACCGCCGACGAGATCATCGACAAGCTGATGACCGAGTCGGACGGCACTCGGGCGTACCTGATGGCGCCGCTCGAAGTCGAAGTCGGCGACAGCTACGACGCCCTGTGGACTGATTTGCGCAGCGGCGGCTATCAGCGCATCCGCGTCGATCGGGCAACGTACGAGTTGTCGTCACCGCCAACGATCGACCGTCGGCGCAAGCACTTGGTCGAAGTAATCGTCGACCGAGTCACCATTCGCGCTGGCGGGCGCAGCCGACTGGCCGACAGCGTCGAAAGCACACTTGCCCTGGGCAAAGGCGTATTACACGTCGTCTTCCCCGTCGAAGGAGTGGCCGAAAGTCAGTGGCCCGCGGTCATTCACAGCCAGCACTTTGCCTGCGATCGCTGTGGCCGCAGCTTCGAGCCGTTGTCGCCGCACCACTTCTCGTTCAACAGCTCGCTCGGCTGGTGCTCGTCGTGCGAAGGGCTGGGGACGCAACTCGGCGCGAATATGAGCGCCTTGATCCGCGATCCGAAGTTGACGCTGGCCGAAGGGGCAGTTGACCTGTGGCCCGGCTTGGACAACGTCATGTTCAAGCCCATGCTCGAATCGCTGGCCACTCACGCAAGCCTGCCGATCGACGTGCCGCTCGAACAGCTTTCGGCGCGGCATCGACGAATTGTCATGCACGGCACCGGCGAAACCTGGTTCCCCGTCCCTCGTCCGGGCGCGAAGGGCAAGTTGGCCGCTCCCTGGTTCCGCTTTCAATACAAGGGGCTCTACCCGGCGCTTGACGAAGCGTCCCGGTTGTCGCAGGCCCTGCGTGGCAAGCTGGAACACCTGGTCGACGAGGTCGAGTGCTCGACCTGCGCGGGTAGCCGACTGCGGGACGACGCCGGCGCGGTTCGGTTCCGTGACCGCACGATCGACGACCTGTGCCGGATGTCGCTGGGCACGCTGCTCGACGTGGTCAAAGGGCTACGACTCTCGGCCGCCGAGCGCAAGGTGGCGGGCGAACTGCTGCGCGAAGTCGAGAACCGCGTGCAGTTCCTGGTCGACGTGGGGCTTGAATACCTGGCGCTGGCGCGCAGCGCGCCGACTCTGTCGGGTGGCGAAGCGCAGCGCATCCGGCTGGCCAGTCAGGTCGGCAGCGGCCTGACCGGCGTGCTCTACGTGCTGGACGAGCCGACCATCGGACTCCACCCGCGCGACAACCGGCGGTTGATTCAAACTCTGGCGCGGCTGCGCGACTTGGGGAACACGCTACTATTGGTCGAGCACGACAAGGAAGTGATCGCTGGTGCCGACCAGTTGCTCGATTTCGGCCCGCGCGCTGGCGAGTTCGGCGGACAGATCGTCGCTCGCGGCACGCCCGAGCAGGTGTCCAAGATCAAGACCTCGGTGACCGGGCCTTACCTGAGCGGCGGCAAAGCAATTCCGGTGCCGACGAACCGTCGCACGCTCGCGCGTAACGACGACGCCGGCAATGCCAAGCCGAAAAAGGGCAAAGCCAAAACCAAGGCCAAGCCAACGACTAGCAAGAAAGCCCCCGAGCTGCAACAGTTGCCGGTGCTCGAACTCGTCGGCGCTCGGCACAACAACTTGCACAACGTGACGGTGCAAATCCCGCTGGGCACGTTCACGGCCGTGACGGGCGTGAGCGGCAGCGGCAAAAGCTCGCTGGTCGAGGACGTGCTGTACAACGCGCTGGCCCGCACGCTGCACCGCGCGCGGACCTTTGCCGCGCCGCACGACGAGATTCGCGGCATTGAACAGATCAACAAGGTGATCCGCGTCGATCAGCAGCCGCTGGGGAACACGCCGTCGTCGAACCCGGCGACTTACACGGGCTTGTTTGAGGAAATCCGCGAACTCTATGCCCACCTTCCCGAGGCCAAGCTGCGCGGCTACTCGGCCCGGCGTTTCAGCTTCAACGTCCCCGGTGGTCGCTGCGAGAAGTGCGAAGGGAATGGGCAACTGCGGATCGAAATGCACTTCTTGCCAGACGTGTGGGTCGAGTGCGACGAATGCCGCGGCAAGCGCTACAATGCCGAGACGCTGGCCGTCTGCTTCCGCGGCCAATCGATCGCCGACGTGCTCGATATGCCGGCCAGCAAGGCGCTGGAAGTGTTCGCTCATTTCCCGCGATTGCGCCGCACGCTGCAAACCTTGTGCGACGTGGGGCTCGACTACATCCGCTTGGGCCAGGCCGCGCCGACCCTTTCAGGTGGCGAAGCCCAACGCGTGAAGCTGGCCGCCGAACTGTCGCGACCCGACACGGGCCAGACGCTCTACCTGCTTGACGAACCGACCACGGGTTTGCACTTCGACGACTTGGCCAAGCTGCTCGAGGTGTTGAATCGGCTGGTCGATCTGGGGAACACGGTCGTGGTGGTCGAGCACAACCTGGACGTGGTCAAGACCGCCGACTGGATCATC